>JBOHVR010000648.1:0-3317 GCA_050735755.1 Binatia bacterium | reverse complement strand
AACTAGCCGGGAAAGGCTTCCCACCCCAAAACCCGATAACCACTGAAGCACGTTAACGACCACCAGCACTACGAGCACTTTGCCGCGATTGCCTTTGACAAGTTCCCAGCTCCGCCTCAGGCTCGGCGCGGCTTTCCGCCCTTCAACCACTACGACCGGCGCAACCAGCGCATAGGAAAGCGACCAGAGAATTCCGGGGATGAAGAAAAGCAGAAAGCCCAAGAACAACCGTACCATGACGGAGAACTGGGCAACGGTTAGCGTCCAGAGACGGCTCCAGGCCCGGCCTAAAGCGTCGCCGACCGTCACCTCATGACCGAGATATCGTTCGCTAACGGCGTACGTGGATGCTCCCGTTGCAATGGGCAAAGCCAGGCTTGCCCAGAGAATGAGCACCACGAGTTGGGACACCAGCACCCTCAGATCTCGTCCTGCAGCAGCCGTAATGCCGCCTGCGCCGGCCTGCATCAGAAGCTGAATGGCATACAGCGGCACGTAGGCAGCGGCAGTAATACCGAGCATAAGGGGAAAGTTGTCGACATAAAGTCGAAAGGCTCGGTCCAGCAGTCCTCCCACTGTCATCGCTTCAAACCGGGGCGTATTGGCAGCGTCCATGCATTCCCCTCTGCGCGGGCAAAAATGGTCCGGCTCGATTCGGCCGCACGTAAATGGCCCTTATTTAACCGACTAAGGAGGTAATCGTCAAAGGCTCAGGAGAAAATCGAAACACTGACCGTGACATATCTGGAACTTTACCGGCCAGAAATCGGTTTTGCCAAATAGACAGCACTTCCCTCTTTGTTTAGAATTGCGGCGTGGCCTGGGACCCAAAAGGTGGAGTGGACGAGGGGGAAAAGTTCGGCCGCGAAGTTATGGACCACCTCGACCACCTGTACCGCATCGCCTTCCATCTGGCAAAAGAGCAAGACCAGGCTCAGGACCTGGTTCAGGAAACCTTCGTGCGCGCCCTCAATTCCCGGCTCCAGTTCACCGCCGGAACGAACCTAAAAGCCTGGCTGACAAAGATCCTTTACAATTTCTTTTTCGATCGTTACCAGGAAAAGAAACGCTGGGTTTCCGCCGATGCTGAGAATTCAGCAGCCCAAGGTGAGCCCGATTATTGGGAGACGGTGGGATTTCCCGACTCCGGCCCCGAGGTCTCTTTTCTGAAAAGCGAGCTTCGAACCAAAATATCCGAGGCTTTGCGCAGGGTCCCCGAAGAATATCGTCTGCCGCTCCTGCTGGTTGACATGGGAGACCTCTCCTATGCAGAGGCCGCCGAAGTCTTGTCCTGCCCGATAGGCACGATTCGCTCCCGTCTTTCTCGCGGCAGAAAACTCATGCACAAGCATCTGCAAGGGTATCTCGAAACCGGACACTAGGACCGAAACCCGATGCGCTGCGACGAAGCACAGGAGTTGATTACAGGTTTGGTCGATAGCGAGCTGTCGGGCGCAGACCGATCGACAATCGAAGAGCACCTGCGGGCTTGTCCAAACTGCCAATTGAGCTATAGAGAGGAGCAAGATCTCAAGCAACAACTGCGAACCGCCGGTAGCTACTTAAAGGCACCCGCGCCGCTGCGTCAGAGAGCTCTGGCCGCTGCTCAACTCGCGCTCGCGCCTCACCCCACCCGGATCTTTCGGCATCATTTTTTCTCCGCCGCAAGGACCTTCTGGCAACCCGCCTTTGTGGCCGCGGTGTTGGTGCTCTTTATTGTTCCCACACTGTACTTCACGCGCACGCCGGCGCCGCCAATTTCGCAAATGGTTGTGGAGACGTACGGCAAAATTCAACGCGGGGAGATGCAGCTCCTCAGTAGCCCAAACCCGGAGCAACTGAAAGAGCAACTGGTCCGCGCCGTGGGGGGAGCTTTTGCTCCCATGGGCTATGATTTTTCCATGATCGATCTTAAGCCCACGGGCGCCGTGGTGCGCGAGGTTGCCGGGCGCAAAATGATCGCAGTTGTCTACCAAGGCAAAGGTCCCGCTCTGATTTGCTATACTTTTCTGGGGACAGAGAAAGACGCGCCGCCTTCGGCCGGCGCTTTTCTCGACAATGAAAAGAACATGCGCTTCTACACTTTTACCGCCGACACGATTAATGCGGTGATGCACCGCGAAGGCGACACCATCTGCATTCTTGCTTCCACGATGCCCGCACACGAGCTCCTAGCCCTTGCGCGAGCCAAAGCGAAGTCGACGTAGAGGAGGAACACAACCGCCAGTGCTCCCGCCGGCACGCGGGAATCGGGGACCCAGAATAACGTAAAGCCATGGCCATGTAACGTTTGACAAATCAATCGCTATTTTATAAGTGATGGAACATCGGCGGTAGTTGAGTCGCGATCCTTACTGATCCTACGGCGCAGCATGTTCGAAAACTCGAACATTATCGTTACCATCATCCTCATCGCTTTAGCTGCCATCGTTCCGGGATGGCTGATCCGCATCTGGTTATACCGGATCGAGCTTAGGCGCGTTATTGAAAAGATGACCGCCCAAGCCAAGGAACAAAAAAAACAACCCTGATCGCGCCGCAAATTGCGCATCGCAGAGATTTTTTATTCCATTCAGGGCGAGGGGATTCTCGCCGGAGTCCCGTCCGCCTTCATTCGCACGTCGGGATGCAATCTTCGCTGCACCTGGTGCGACACGCCGTATACCTCGTGGCAACCCGAGGGCCAGAGCTTTAGTCTTTCTCAGATCCTAAGCGAGATTAAACCCTACCGTACGACCTACGTCGTTCTCACGGGCGGAGAGCCTCTTCTTGCGGAAGAGATCGCGGAGCTAGCGGAGCTGCTGGTCGCGCATGGCTACCATCTGACGATCGAAACGGCCGCCACGATTTATCAGCCGCTGCGCTGCAGTTTGATTTCCATGAGCCCGAAGCTTTCCAACTCCACGCCATGGGAACGAGAGCAAGGGAAGTTTGCTCTCATGCACGAAGAACGGCGGCTGAATTATGCGGCGATCCAGTCGTATGTCAGAAACCACGACTATCAACTAAAATTCGTTGTCGACCGGGAAAATGATTTCGTCGAGATCGAGCAGATCCTTCAAAAGCTCGAAAATGTTGACCGCAGGCGGGTGTTAATCATGCCGGAGGGAACGACGGTAGAGAGTCTGCGGGAAAAGGCCAAGTGGATCGTCGAGCTGTGCAAGGTTCACGGCTTCCGCTACGCTCCGCGGCTACACATCGAACTCTTCGGGAATCAAAGGGGCACGTAGAAGGGAATGGAGTGATGGAATAATGGAGTACTGGAGTGTTGGAATCCTCTCATTACTCCACTACTCCAGTTCTCCAATACTCCAATC
>JBOHVR010000647.1:0-4994 GCA_050735755.1 Binatia bacterium | reverse complement strand
AATCGAATCTCTTGGAGCATCACATCCAAACGATCGCGCAGGGCGATCACCTGATTCCACGGCATCTCTGGCTTCCACTCTTGCCGCAGGGTCTCGACTATTTCGGAAAACCACGTGCGGCTGGCGTCGCCCGCAGCCATTTACTCAACTCCTTGACAGAGCACAGCGGCCATACGCAGCCGCCCACTCGGTTCCAGATCAACCTATCATAGGCGATCGGCCGGACTATTCACCCCTCGTCCGCCCCGGTTCAACACATGAGTATAGATCATGGTTGTACTCACGTCTCTGTGTCCCAAAAGCTCCTGGACGGTGCGAATGTCAGTATGTTGAACGACTTGAACCATTTAAACGATTTGAACGTTGTTACTTTCATTCCACCCAACCCTGCAAAAACCACTTTCGGCGCACGCGGTCGTAATAGATCCACAAGAGCGCGCCGCGACGGGTCTCGGCAAAGTAATATTCGCGATGGATCTCGCGCACCCACCAACCGCCGGAGAAAACATAGGGGCCGGCTAGCTTATCGACGGGTCCGAACTTTGGTCCCAGGAGGAGCCAGCCGTCGTAGGATCGTGGATCAGAAGCCAACGGAGCCGGTTTCGCCAAGATCCGGCGGACTAAAGTTCGGGCACCTTCGGATTTAGGACTAGGAAGTTTAACATGCTCCAGCGGCGCCCACGTGAATCGGGCCTCGGGAAGATGGCCGTCTGTCAATTGGGCGTGCACTACAGAGTTGTCACCGAGCTCCGCCCGAAGGCGCGCCAGAGCTCGATTGGCTGCGTCAAGGTCGCGGGCCGGCTGCTCGGCAAAGAGGCGAAGCTGCTCGGGGGTGGCCGGAACCGCGCCGGCCGTCAGTTCGATTTCCACCACGCCAGCAGAGAATTGCATCGTCTCCAGGCGCAGGCGAACCAGGTCAAGCACCTGAACTGCATCCAGGGTGGGAATAGCCGGGCGAAGACGCTCTTTGCGCCAGCCGCTTTTATCGACGAGAACGCCCATACAAAGTTCCGCGAGCGCCTCGCTCTGAGCCGCAAGAGTGTTCAACATGGGGTGTAGTGAACTCTTGATAAGAAACAGAAGCCGCGTGACATCGGTTTCGGGATCGTCCAGGTAAACCTTTTGCTGGACTGGATTCTCAATCTCGTGTGGCTCGAGCGCCGTCCATGGCTCGCCCGACGCCATTTGATAAAGGCGATACGCTTCACGTCCGAAACGCTCGCCGAATCCTCCAGGAGGAAGCGCAAGAAGCGAACCCACCGTTTTGATTCCCAGCTTAAAAAGCGTCTCGCGAAGATCCGGATTTAGATCGAGAGCCGCAAGAGGGATCTCTCGGGTCGCAGTGTGCTCTTCGGAAGGATCGTTGAAAACTGCTATTCCCTGGCGCGCCTTCGCAACCGCATAAGTTCCGAAGCGTGTCCAACCCACTGCAAGACTGTTCCGAAAACCCTCGGCTTGAATATCGGCCTGAATTTTATGTGCCCATTCTGGCAGAGAGGGATGAAGGAGATTCAACCCGACCACGCTCAGCCAAAAGACTCCAGGTTCTTCACGAGAGGGCTCGACTTGGTGCGAGAAGCGGGTAAGCCGGCGCAGCAGCGCCATCGTCTCTTTCTCAATTTCCGTAGAGGGAACCGCCGCGACGTGAAGCTTCCGACTGAGAGAAGCGGCTGCGGCATAACGGAGGCCGGGAAAAATTCCGGCCGAACGGGCGGGTTCATTTACCCACAAAATCAGTCCTTGGGGTTTATCTTCCGCCACGACGGCAACCGGATGCGCAGCCCATTCACGATGACGCCGGAGCAGAAGTTGGAGGGGAAACGCCGGAAGATTAACACAGGCCAGGCGGGGCATGGTTCCTGAGATTAAGCAGTCAAAAGTAAAATAAAAACAAGAGAAGGCAGAATCAAAAAAGTAAAAATTAAAGGAGGTGAAAGTAAAACTGAGAAAGAGCGCGTAAGCTTTATGCCGAGTTATGGGCCATGAAATACCTCGGTGTGGCTCCACGTCGGGCCCCGGCGCTTGTCTTTGAGAATTTCAAGATTGCAGATGAGCTGACCCTGCGCGTTGTGCGTCCGTTTCGCGTGAGCGCGCAACGAGATCAGCGATCCGAGCGACCGTTGCCGGTCTTCTTTCTCCGTCAGGCAGATAAGAGTTGTGTGATGCTGGCGGACAAGACCGCCGAGACGCGCTTGCAACGGCATGGGAATATCGGCGCTTCCGATATCGAGAACGATCAGGCCGAAAGCGCCGGAGCGCAGGAGTTTTTCCGCGGCGCGCGGGATAGCCGAAGCGTAAGGGACGCGGACAATCACTAAGGCGCCGAGGTCAACGCCTGCTTGAGCGGCATCGGGCGGATAAAAAAAGTTATCAATGGACATGACCCAACTCACCGGCTCGCCCTGCCGCTGCGCTTCGAGCACCAAGCTGAAAGCAAGCGAAAGCGAAGCCGGCGCCCAGAATGCGGAAATCTCCACCAACCGTCCCGCTACCTCCGGCAGGGTCCAGCGCGCCTGCTGAGACGCCGCAGGAAAGGCTCTTTGAAGATTGGTTGTGGAATTCATGGGTCAGCTTTCTTGAAGATAGGCTTCCGCCCAGCGTGCGCTTATCAGTTTCGGGTTTCGAGTTTCTGGTTTCGGGTTGACGGCGAGTCAAGCCGCGAAACTGATACAAACTTTTTGACGCTCACCCTCCCTTTCCCTGATAAGTGCGAGGGTTAGATAGGAAAAAATCGGTTCGATGAAACAAATAGTCGTGATGTTAGTATAGAACTATTGCAAAGCTAAAATTTCCGTATCAGTCCCACCATCTTGCCCATGATCGAAAATTCGCCGCGCGAAATCGTCATCGGGGTGTAGCTTTTGTTCTCCGCCAGCAACGTGACGACATCGCTCTTTTTACGAAACCTCTTCAAGGTTGCCTCGCCGTTGATCATGGCGCAGACGATCTCACCGTTCTCCGCAGTTTCTTGATGTCTGATAATCACGTAATCTCCGTCCAGGATGCCGGCATCGATCATGCTGTCTCCCTTCACTTTCAAGACGAAAGTTTCTCCCCGGGCCATCTCGGCTGGAACACCCATGAGGCCTTCGACGCTCTCTTCTGTAATCAGCGGCTTACCGGCAGGAACCCGCCCCAGAATCGGTACCTGGCGGGTCGCAGCAAAGAGAGATTTTCCCAGCGGGGGCAAAACTTCGATGGCGCGCTTGCCGACCCTGCGGATGTATCCTTTTCTTTCCAGGGCTTTGAGGTGGTCCGAAACGCCGTTGGTGGAAGCGATTTTGAACCTCGCCCCGATCTCTGGAATGGAAGGGGCATACCCCTTCTCCCGGATATTTTTCACCACAAAATCGTAGATCTGCTTTTGCCGGGCAGTGAGACTGAGAGTCACAAGGACGTTATACTGAAATTATTTTCAGGTGTCAACAGCCCGTTGAAAAAGACCCCACCTGTTTCGTTGCACTTCGAATCGCCTCGCTCCAACGTACTGCACGAGTACGCCTCCGCTCATCGATTTCTCGCGCACCTTGCATCTGGGATGCTTTTTGAACGGAGTTCTTCAGCAGTCTGTCAGGGAATAGAAAGGCAATGAGCGAACGTTATCCTCCGCTGGATCAGGATTTGGGAGAGAACCGGCAACTATGGAGGATTGTTACACCTGCAGTTTACTGCGCACGGTGCGAGGCACGGATTTTGAGGCTTTATTCCGGCTTCAGTTCTTCAACTCGAAGACCATAGGCTCTTGCGGCTGAACACTGCCGATCGTCGGCAGAAACAAACAATTGTGCTGACCACTCCGCTGCACAGGCTACGTGCAGGGAATCTGCAGACCGCAAAGGCCAGCGTTCAAGCAACTCCACCGCCCGCGCAATAACTTGATCTGTGATTCCGACAACGCTCGCATCCTCGATGTCAGAGAACAATGCTTGTTTGGCTTCAAGGTATTGCTGTCTTGACAGTTTACCTTCGCGCCGACGCCGGCACAGAGCAGAGACGACTTCAGAAAGACAAATCACAGAAAGTCCCATTGCTGAAGCAGAGGACAGGATTGCTTCGACTCGATCACTTTCGGGTTCTTGAATGTATCGCTTTGCTAACGCGGACGAATCAAGAAAGATATTCAAGGCGATTTCCGTCTTTCTTCAAGAACTGCTTTGCTGAGTGAGTCGCCCCGCGTGACTAGCCGCAAGCCTGGGCGCTTCCATGATAGCGTCCGCTTAGGCTCTTCCACGGGAACGATCTTAGCAATTGCCTTGCCGTGGCGCAGCACCTGGACGGTCTCACCTTTTTCGACGAGATTTAAGACTTTTGAGGCCTTCATGCGAAACTCCGTGAACGAAAAACTCTTCATGGCGCACCTCCGCTGGCTACTGCTGGAGTGTACAGCAGTGCACAGTTCTGTGCAAGCCACATCGCCAATCCAGGAAGGAACGGTAGGGGAAGTTTAATCCTGTGCTTGGTACTGCGGTAGGTATTCGACTGGCAACGGCACTTCTTGCACAGAGCCGTCCACGACTCGAACGCTGTAGGCCCTAGCGTCATTACGAGACGCCACGACGCGATCAATCTCAGTCTCTTTGAAGTGAACGCCGGTCCAATCCTCGATTGCAACTCCCGGCCCGATCTCTCCGCCGGCCAGGAGCCGATGATATGATGGACGGCGGTCGGCTTCGCCATCGTAGTGCGGACAACAGCTTCCGGGAAGAAAACCAAGACCATCGAGCGGGCGGAGCTCACCCGCGAATGAATCCGTAACGCCTTGCTCGAACCAGCAGATAGCGCCGGCGCTGACGCCGGCGAGCACAATGCCTGATTCCCACGCCTCTCGCAGTAGTTCAGGCACGCCCCAATCGCGCCAGGTAGCCAGCATGCTTTTCGTGTTGCCGCCGCCGACATAGATGACGTCCTGGCTAAGAAGGTACGAGCGCAGATCGGGAGTGCGCTTGAAAAAAGACAGACGCGACGGCCGGCAGCCGAGACTCTAGAAATGCCGT
>JBOHVR010000646.1:0-3123 GCA_050735755.1 Binatia bacterium | reverse complement strand
CGCGGCGCGTTGATGTCGCTCACGTCGATGATCGAGATGCCCGACATCCAGCAGCCGGCGTACATCTCGGTGCCGCAGCGCAGCGCGTGGTGCAGGCGGTGCTCGGCGCGCTTCGGGTGCGGCTCCTCGCCACCCGCCACGTTCTGTCGCTCCATCGACCAGCGCGCGACCGCCACCGGCTTTGACGGATTGCGGATATCGTAGATGACCAGGATGTTGCCGACGAAGCCTTCCATCTCGGTCGAGATATAGGCGTAGTTTTCGTCGATATCGAAACGATGCACACCCTTGCCGTGGGTTTTTACAAAGCTCACGAGCTTGGGATGGGTCCGGTCCTTGATGTCATAGATGCGAAAGCCGCCGTCAGGGTACTCCTCGCGGCGCGCGCCGTCACCGCGCTCGAACTCGGAGTTGACCACCATGAGGTCGCCGGCGACCCGCGCCTTGTGCGAGTGCGACCACGGGTGGCCCGGGTTAAGCGTGCTCAAAACCTTCGGCTTGCGCGGATCGGAGATGTCGAGGATCGTCGTTCCCTGCGGCCGGTGTTGATGGCCGACATAGGCGTAACTGCCGTCGATGACAATCTGCCCGCCACCCGCAATCTCAAGCCGGCAGAGATGGCGAATGTTCGACGATGCGCGCGGCGCCATGCCGGCATCCCTTTCAGCGGCGGAGAGAACTTCGCTCATGTTGCACCTCCCATCGAATCCGCCGGCGACCGTGACCGGCGACTGATCAGCACAAAATAAGCGAAAATTTTTTTTTTGCTAGTTGGCCGTCAACGCCTCGCGAATGGCCGTTCCTAACGACTTGAACAGGGCAAAGGGATTGAACGTATTGAACCCGCCTCACGTCCATTGACACCCAAGATTTGCATCCGATAGGCTGCGTTCCCGTTCACCTTGAGACTCGTCGAAGGACTCAATGAAGAAATTCTTCTCCTTTGTATTCGTCTTGTTCATCTCTTTTCATGCGGGAAACTCTTATGGACACTTTACCGGGAAAGGGCATGTTCACACGCTCTCAAAGACAGAACAGGTCTTTCTGAATCCGGACTGCCGGTCGACCGACAGCTGCGATCTCAAAAGGTTCACGCTCACAACGTCGGTTTACGAAGTGTGGTTCAGTGACGACCCAGATTACCCCACCTTGGGCAACGGCGTGATCATGGAATACGAGACCGATTCAGTGGGTGCGCTCGAGAAATACGCCATCGTGCAATTTATCAAAGGCTGCGTTTTTTTAAGCTCAAAAAACGGGGAAGGCAAGATCAACAGGAATGTCAGTGAAACCCTGCGGAGCTTCGGGGAAACTATTCCTCTTTGCCTTCCGGAATGGGTGATAGATTCGCAGGATACCGATCCCGCATACAACAGCGATCCTGAATACGGCAGACATTATTTATTAAGGTGGAATAAACCCGGCTCATACGATAACCGGACCCAGAAATACTACGGGGCCGAAAAACCGAAAATTCCGGTTGTTTACATGGCCGATAATCCCAGCGGGGCGTTCGTCACCGGAAGCGGCGTAAAAAATGCCGCTCTGGAATTCAACACCTGCATCTACAAGGCAAGCGATGTTCCCGCAGAAACACGACGAAACGACATAAACTTTGCCAAGCCCATCACTTGCTTTGAGTGGCAAAACGTTTATGTCTACGATTTTGATAAGGGAAGGTTCCAGACCAATTTGGCGGATGTTCCGCGGTGGGAAGAGCCGTCCATGCGCGTAAACGTGTACCTGCTCGTGATTTTCGTCACACTGTTTATCGCCATCGCTCTAATTACTTTTTCACGCTTAGCGGAGATACACTCACGAACAGGCCCTCGCTGCGAAATTGAACTTATCCGCTTTTCCCGTTCCCGATTACACGGAAATAACCTGAGCCATCCAGTCGCCTGCGAGTCGGATCGCAGGGATATCCGAGTTTATCCCGAGAGTACGCGCGTTTCCTGAAAACTGCACGAGTAACGGCCTGATTCTCTTTTTCAAACGTGAAAGCTGCAGCGTGAGAGGAGCGACGCGAGATTGTGATCGGGAGGCCTTCGGTGCTGCGCGGAGAGCACCCCCGACCCTTAAAATCCGTTCCATTCAGTCGTGAACAGACTGTTGAAAAGCCCCCGTTCGCTCCTTCGACTGGGCTCAGGGTGAACGGAGAAGTGAACGCCTGACTCTTCTGCTTCATGAGAGAAAAGATCCAAGAAGTATCCTGAGGAAATCCCATGGAGACAAGTTCGAACGCCAGCGCGCGCGTCGATCATCGCAAGTTGACACGCTTTGTAAGCCGCGCTTTTCAGAAACTTGGAGTGCCGGAGGAGGATGCCGGCATTGCCCGCGACTGTGCTGGTGATGGCGGACCTCCGCGGAGTGGATTCGCACGGCGTGCTCCGCTTCAGCCCCTGCGGCTGGTACGTCAAAGCGCTTCGCGACGGGGTGATGAATCCGAGGCCCAATATCCGCGTGGTCGCTGAGACCGCGGCAACGGCGCTGTTAGAAGGCGACGGCGGCATGGGAATGGTCGTCGGTCACCGCGCGATGGATCTCGCCATTCGCAAGGCTGAACGTTCAGGCATCGCTATAGCGGGAGTGCGCAACAGCCGCCATTTCGGCATGTCCGCCTATTATTCGATGATGGCCCTTCCCCGAGACATGATCGGGATTGCGATGACCAACGCCGGAAGACAGGTGGTCCCCACTTTCGGGCGGGACGCGCGGTTCGGAACCAATCCTATCTCTCTGGCGGCGCCGGCAGGAGAGGAGCGCCCCTTTGTGTTGGACATGGCGACCACCACGGCGGCCGCGGGTAAACTGGAAGTCGCCGCGCGCTGGGGCAAGCCCATTCCGCTCGGTTGGGCACTGGATGGAAACGCCGAGCCGACCAACGATCCGCAGGCGGCGCAAAAGGCGCGTCGGCTTCTGCCGCTTGGCGGGACTCCGGAAGCGAGCAGCTACAAGGGCTACGGGCTTGCCGTCCTCGTGGAGATTCTCTGTGGAGTGCTGACGGGAACCGTTGCCGCTCTAACTCCGCCCGCTTACGGCGTGCGGGGTCACTTTTTCGGCGCAATCCGCATTGAATCCTTTCGACCCCTAGACGAATTCAAAACAGACATGGATATGCTC
>JBOHVR010000645.1:0-13479 GCA_050735755.1 Binatia bacterium | reverse complement strand
ACCCTTGCCCCTGAGGGAGAGAGCGACGAGTTGACGCCGGAGGAACATTTAGAATACGGACACCAACGGATTCGCGAGCAGCTTGCCGCCGATCTCCTGCAAAAAGTCAAAGATGCCTCGCCTGCTTTTTTTGAAAAGCTTGTCGTCGAGTTGCTGCTCACCATGGGCTACGGCGGTTCGCGTCAGGATGCCGGCAAGACAGTTGGGCGAGCCGGAGACGGCGGCATTGACGGAGTAATCAACGAAGATCGTCTCGGCTTAGATGTCATCTACATTCAGGCCAAACGCTGGGAAGGCACAGTTGGGCGTCCGGAGATCCAGAAATTTGCCGGAGCCCTGCAAGGCCAACGGGCGAAGAAGGGAATTTTCATAACAACATCGGACTTCACGAAA
The DNA here is from genome assembly GCA_050735755.1 of Binatia bacterium. Taxonomy (GTDB): domain Bacteria; phylum Desulfobacterota; class Binatia; order UBA9968; family UBA9968; genus DATMAM01. The sequence goes on along the minus strand of JBOHVR010000645.1, from coordinate 13,086 downwards.
GAAGCTGAGGACTACGCAGCCATGATTGACAGCCGCATTGTGCTTGTGAATGGTGCGCGCCTAGCCAATTTGATGATGGACCACGGAGTTGGAGTAACGAAGGTTGCTTCCTATGAAGTAAAGCGCATAGACTCTGATTATTTCGAGGAGTCGTGAAGCCATCTAACAAGCGCCCTCCCAGCGCATCGCGGCCCTTTTGCGGTTCCATATGAATCTGAAAGGCCACATTGGGGCCGCTCGCGCTGAGGGCGGGCGTTAGATCTTTGCGGAAATCTACCTGCGTCAATACTCCTCCTGTTGCGTGCTATACGTCAATGGCGTATAGTCGTCTATGCTCTTTGTAGAACCCGCGTTTTTACGCGGGAGCTCCAGGGTTTCATGTCTGATGATGACTACCGTGCTTTACAATCTGCCCTCTTGCTACGCCCTGCCGCAGGGGCCATCATCCCAGGTGGCAGTGGTCTTAGAAAGCTCCGCTGGGGTTTTGCTGGAACAGGAAAGCGGGGTGGACTGAGAGTGATTTACTATTGGCAAAAGGCAGAGGAATGCATCTACATGTTATTGGTTTATCCTAAGAGTCGTCAGGAGGATCTGACGCCGGAACAGTTGAGAGTTTTGCGGAAACTTGTGAAGGAGAACCTGAAATGAACAAAAGAGATTTTGACAAGCTTGTGGCCAGCGTAAAAGAGGCTGGGAAAATCAGACGAGGGGAAATGAAAGCCTCTCGCGTGTTTGACCTAAAGCCTACGGACATTAGGACCGTGCGGCGGAAGCTCAATTTATCTCAATCGGAGTTTGCCTTGATGATCGGCGTGAGCCTATCGACACTTCAGAACTGGGAACAGGGCCGCCGACGCCCCGAAGGACCTGCTCAAGCATTGCTCAAGGTCGCCGCTTCTAATCCGAAGGCTGTCGTTGACGCTTTGGCGTCGTGAAGGACTATCTAACCACTGGCTTGACCCGACACGGCGGGTCAGCCTGACGTTAGGGTCGCACAATATGGGCGTCACCGTGCCACCAATGCACAAGCCAAATCCCGCTTTGTTTCGAATAAAGGCGCTAACCGGTTCTCAGCTGGCTATGTCTTCACTTGACATGATGCTCCAGTGGGTCAATGAGTACTTTGAGCTTGGCTTGGCCGAGGATGATGTCTCCTGGAGGAGGATTCGAAATGCACAGTCGAGGACAAATCCTGCTTGGCTTGAAACCCGGCAAATCTTGAGTGAGACATGGGATAGCGCTTGGTATTTTGACGTGCGTACTTACCGGAATTTTTCGCACAGGTCATTTCTGCACCTTCAGACCCTAATTCCCCGCGAACCGGGCAAAATAATCGTCGCCATGGAGGCTGCGCGTGACAACGCACCTATGTGTGCCGATATACGCGAGGAGTTACCAAAATATATTGAGGCAATGCGCCTTTTGGGTGGAAGGGTATTCTTCCCGAAAGGGCACTCCGACAAGGCGGCCTAACCATTTCATTCAAGCTCAGGGGTAAAATGCTGAGCAAGGTAGCGTTACCCGCCTTGCGCGGCTTTCTCGGTATACGTTCGGCTCGCTTTCGCACTATCGGCTGGGTGGTCGGAATTGATCGTGGACGGGTATCGTTGTTGGAGATCAATCCAGATACGACCTGGGACAACAAGGCAAATGAGTACCCCTGACCGAGATCACCCGTGTCAATTTTGGTGGTGACTACGAGGACGCTCTGGCCGTCGTCGGTGGGAGTCCACTGCTGGCTGACAATCGGCTTGAGCCAGTCCTTCGGTCCCGCTCGCAAAGCTCGCAGGCTCGGTCAATTCGGATGTTATTGACGCGAGAGCAACTCCCTGATCTCGATTGACCAACGATATTCCAGCTTCAAATTCCGCTCCAACACACGCGCATGAAAGCAGGCTTTACTCGGATCCGACTCCAGGACTATGTACAGTTGCATTTGCGCGCGAATCCCGGCGCGAAGCGCGCCGACGTGATCGAGCGGCTTCAGTACGCGATGGACGCGTACAGGAAAGATGTCCGGTGTCAGTGCGGCGAGTCGATCTGGATCATTGGTTCGGCCGAGGTCGGGCTGGCTTGCTTTACCTGCATTACTGGGGAGGCAGTGCCAGACGATGATTACGAAATCGACCTCGACGCGGAAGAACCTGCCGGCTAACATGCGCTTCACCGGCTCGCCGCTCTAAAGATCTCATGGCAGAATCTTGCGCGCGAACTCCTGGGCGGGGCGCCGCACGGTAAGAATCTTATCTTCGGACTGATTATCCCACTTGTGAAACTGCTCTACCGTGATGAAATCCTTAGCCGTTCTCACTCTAATCTCGGGCATCCACTTCGTATCGACGTCCAGCCGCCGGGTTGCTTGACCATGCGCCTTGCTATAGATTTCCTGACCCTCTTTACTCATAAGCCAATTGACAAGAACTTTAGAGGCGTTGGGGTGCGGCGCATCCTTGAGCACGACAGGACCTCCGTTGCCAACAGAGACATAGGTCCCTTCCTTAAAAGGGGGAAACGGCTTTACCGGAAGATTCGCTTTAATAAAAGGAGCAAAGCTGTAGTAAGTAGGTCCAATAGTGATCGCTATCTTACCGCGCCAGTGAATCGGCAACTAACCGACGATCCGGGGTAACGAGGGATATTTGTTGCACCAGTTTTTGCCGAAACGTTGCTTTAGCGCGACCTCCAGCTCCTTGCGCAGCTCGGCGCTGGGAGGAATAGCAAGGACAGTTTTTCCTTCCTGCCGGCCCGCCGCCTGCACTTGCTTCCAGTCCTTCTCCCAGCTCGCTGGGCCCAGGCCTGAGAAACAGATTCCGCAATCAAAAAGATCGCGCTCAGCACCGATAGAAAAACATGGCCGCTCGCCGGTTTCCGCAAAAAAGATCTCTTCTTCATGACACCTTGACCTCTTCGACTCGGATTGCGCGACGTTCTTGCTCGACGCTACCGGTGCTTCCAGATCGGCTTGCGCTTTTCCACGAATGCCCTGACTCCCTCTTCGACATCCTCCGTCTTGAGAAGATCGTTCAGATAAATCTCCTCGGATCTTTTCAATGCCTGCGAGAAACTTCGCAGCGCGATCTCGCGCAGCCCCTGCACGGTGACCCGCAGGACGGCCCGGCTTTTTCCTCTCAGTTCGTCCAAGAACTCTTCTAAAGCCTGGTCCAGCTCAGGCCGTGGTACTATGCGATTGACGAATCCCATTGCGCAAGCTTCCGCGGCGGAAAATCGCTTTCCGGTCAGAATCATTTCCGCCGCGCGGTGATAGCCGATCTCTGACGCAAAGCGCGCCAGAGCGACGGGAGGATAGCAACCGACATTAATTTCCGGAGTAGCGAAAAAACTGTCTTCTGAAGCCAACAGAAAATCGCAGCAACTCGCCAGTTCGCAGCCGCCGCCGAGACACGCGCCATCGATCACCGCGACGGTAACCTGCGGAAGGCTAAAGAGGTTCTTCATCACGCCGTGAACCGTCTCGAGCATTTCCGGGACCCGCTCGGCCGTGTGATCCGCCACGTCAACTCCGGCGGAGAAAGCACGCTCACCCTCGCCGCGCAGCACTAAAAAATCCACCGCGTCGTCCGTCTTCACGGATTCCAGAACACGACCAAGCTCGCGCAGCAGCGCCAAGTTCAGAACGTTGAGCGGCGGGCGCGAGAAAGTGACATAGCCAGCACGCGCCCTTTTTTCCGTCACGACACCCACTTGGCGCCTCCCTCCCGCCTCACTTGGCTTCCGCGGTTTGTGTCACGATGTGCTCTGCCTCTCGCCTCTCTTCAGGAATAGCTAGAACCACCAGGTTGGCTAGGAGAATCGTTCCGGCAAGAAAGTAGAACGCCGTGAGAATCCCCCAACGATCCGCTATGAACCCGCAAATCAACGGGGAAAAGGAGCTAAAGATCGCCTGGGCTCCCGAGAATGCGCTGATGGTCGTCCCGCCAAGATTTTTCGGTCCGATGTCGAGCACCCAGGCCCAGATCACCGGCCTGATCGCGTAAAGGAAAAACCCAATCAGCGCCAGCACGGCAATAAACATGGAATGGAACTGAAAGTAGGCTAGCGCCAGCAGCGCGACACTGGCAGAAAGCAAGCCGGTCGTGAGCACTTTCTTTCGTCCTGTTTTGTCTGAAATGCCTCCCGCTAAAGGAGTCGAAATCATGCCGGCGGACTGCGCCACGGATATATAGAGCCCGACCATAGCGCTGGAAAGACCCAACTCCCGCGTTAAGTAAAGCGGCAGAAACGTATTGAGACCTTGTTGTGTCATGGAACGCATTCCGGCGACAAAGACCAAAAGCAGCAGCGGAACGTTTTGCCCCATGGCCTTGATCCCTTGCAAATAGACCGCGCGCGAGACCTTGCCTTTTCCCACAACCTGCATCTCCGCCTTGGAAAAAAGATATTTCCAGAGGATAACCACGATCACTACACCGGGGATGACGTTTAGGAAAAGCACGTTGCGCCACGACAGATAAAGCAGGAGAACCCCAACCAGAAAAGGCGCGATGCCCTCACCAATGTTAGGCCCGAGCGCGTGAATCGCGATCGCAAACCCGCGCCGGTCGGGATATTTTTCCGAGAGAGTTGACATTGCCGCCGGATGCCACAGGTAATTCCCCATACTTACGAATCCCATGAAGAAGGCAATCCAGAAATAACTGCTGCTCAAGCCGACCAGGAAATAAGGAACTCCCGTCCACAAAAGCGCCAACGCCATGAGAAGTCCGCGCCGGCCGATCATGTCCACCGCTATGCCGGCGGGGATATTCATGAGCACACTCGTCGCCGACCGGACGGTGATCAGCAGCCCGGCCTGGCTATAAGTCAATCCCAACTCCTCCACCAGAAACGGAAGAAGAAGGTAGAAGGTCGCCGGACACCAATGGGTGAAAGTATGGCCCAATGTGATGAGCCACAACAACGATCCTGTATGCCGCAGTTCATGCCACTTCGCTTTGAGCCGTTCGATGGGTGCCATAGGATGTGGTGCTGGTCCTCTCAATAAACCTTTCCCTATTAGTCTAGGCGTTCTCCATTTACAAGGACCGGCGCGCAACCGGCTGTTTGACAAAGAAAACATCCCGAGTCATCCTATGCCCAACGCCGTTAACAGGAGGGATCTCGATGCAAAGCCTCGCCCGATTCGGAGTTGCGCTTTATCTAGGAGCCGCTCTCGTCGCCTGGCCTATTAGTTCTCGGGCCGATGAATACGACGACAGCCAATCCCATCCTCTGCGAGTGACCGCTTACGCTCTGCATCCGTTTGGAATTTTGGTTGAATGGGTTCTAGCTCGACCCTTTCACGCGCTGGTCAGCGCCACACCTGAGCTCGAGTACATCTACGGGCACAAACCCCATCCGCCGATTTTTGCCGAACCCCAGCCGGCTCAATATTACGGCGTTTCCAAGCGTGTCCCCTTGCAAGAACCGACCACGCCCAAGAAGATGACTCTCAATGAGCCGGTGGCGGAAAAGGTTTCCATCAAAGAAGTCGTGGTAGAAAAACCTGTGGTCAAAGAGGTCACCAAAGTCGTGGAGGTGGAGAAGGTTGTTTTCCCCGATGTGGCCTTTGAGTTTAACTCCGCGCAATTGACCGATCTCGGCAAAGGGAAGGTCGTGCTGGCGGCACAAAAGTTAAAGGAAAAATCCCCGCTCGCCGTCGTCATTGAAGGGCATACCGACCACGTCGGTTCCAACGAATACAACCATAAACTAGGCTTGCTGCGCGCCGAAGTCGTCAAACAAGAGCTGACGCGTCTCGGAATCGATACCAGCGGTATGTCCGTCGCCAGCTTGGGTGAAACCAGGCCTTTGCTCGAGGATAACACCAATTGGGCGCGCGCCGTGAATCGCCGCGCCGAATTTAGGATCACTTCACCCTGACCCAAGACCGGCCCGGTCGCGATATCGGACGCGAGCGTGTTTTGACGATCGTTTTCTGCGCGGCAAAATTGCTCAGTGAATTACCAACCCAAAGATGCGTTTTATCGCCGCGCGAAGAAGGAAGGCTATCGCTCGCGTGCGGCCTATAAACTCTTAGAAATCAATCAGCGTTACAAGCTCATCCGTCCGGGTGATCGCGTGGTCGATCTCGGCGCCGCCCCGGGAGGTTGGCTGCAGGTTGCCGCCCATCTGGTTGGACCCGAAGGAATCGCGCTCGCCGTCGATTTGCAACCCATTGCGCCCTTCGCGAACAAAAACATTATCCTGCTCCGGGAAGACATCGCCCGAGAAGACACGCGAATAAAGATCAAAGACCTTTTGGCTGGCCCGGCGAATTGCGTTCTTTCCGATCTCGCGCCTGCTTTAACAGGCATCCGGGACGCAGACGTCAGTCGCGCTCTCGAACTTTTCGCTCACGCTCGTAATTTCGCTCTCGGCATGCTGGCCCCCGGCGGGAATTTCTTGGCCAAGACGTTCCTCGCCCCGGAAACCAATACGCTGGTCTCGGAGCTGAAGCAGTATTTCTCTTCCGTCACGCGCACAAGGCCGGATGCGACGCGCAAAGCTTCTTCCGAAATCTATCTCGTCGCCCAGGGCTTCACCCGAACGGAATTGCAAAGCGACCCCGCAATTAGCCGGTAACTGGCTACTTCTTTTCCATCTGCTGCTGCACGTTTTTCTCCATCCCCTCCACCCCCTTCCGCGCGCCTTCGTACATCTTTCTTTCCTTTTCCGCCGCCTCCTGCATCACTTTCTGCACGTCCACTTCTTTGCTGCTATCGCTGCCGCCTTTGCAGCCATAAACAGCGCCAGCCGCAATCGCCGCCAGAACGAGTCCTTTTTTCCAACGTTTCATGAAACTCCTCCCGTTTCAGAATCTGCGCCTGCGTTGTAGCAGGAATCCCGCGAGATGCCAAACTTTGTGATCTAGCGCAACGATTGGCAGAACCTCCTTTCTTTCATTCACATTCATTTTCGGCTATTTGTCAGAGAATGAGACGCGGCCTGACCGTTAGGTGCGGTATTTTTCTGAGCGGCACGTACCTGTTTTTTGCTCTTTTTCTCCTTTCTAGCCACGGACAAGCGCCGCCTTCGCGCCGGCTTAGATCTAATCCTGGCCTATCGATCGCTAGCCCGGGAATTTGGCAGTCCACTCAACGCGGCATTGAAGTGCGCACCGCCACGTTGGAACGCGCCGAAGCCAATCTATCGATCGACCTCAAGCTCGTGCGCCTGGACCAGCGCTGGATAACGCCGCGCGTTCTCTATAGCGAAGAACTCGGGCTCAAATCTGCCGACGTCAAAACCTTCGCGACCATCACGGGCGCGGTGGTCGTCGTCAACGCGAACTATTTTGACGAGCGGGGAAGGCCTTTGGGTTTACTCAAAACCGCGCGCTCACGCCCGCACTCCAATCTTTCCAAAAGCTCGCTGTTTACCGGCATCTTCGGGATCAGAAACAATCTCGCGTTCATCACCCATCGCGATGAGCTGGCTCTCGACGGCGGCGGGGAAGCAGTCCAGGCCGGCCCGTTGCTGCTGCACGGCGGAATTCCTCTGACGATCACGCGCGGCGCCGGACGGCAGAGCCGTCGCTCGCTGATCGGACTCGACAAGGATCAGAAAGTGATCATCGCTGTGACTGACAGCTTTGTCGGCGGTCTCACATGGGTGGAGCTGCAAGAGCTTTTTGACTCCCAGGTAGGTCTCGTGCCCACGCTGGAGCTTCTTAATCTCGATGGGGGAGGTTCGTCACAGCTCTATGTGAAAGGTCCGCCAGCCGAGCAGCACGTCCCCGGAACCACGACTGTGCCCGTAGCCCTCGGATTCTTCCCAAAGGGCAGCCCCTAGGATTACTTTCATTTCCCTCGGGACTTCACAATTGACCCTCTGCACGCTAAATGCTAGCTTTTAAAGTCCTGCCTACGTCAACTCACAGCGCGCAAAACATGCCCATGAAGGATCATATCCGCTCTATTCTCAAACTGATCGGCGAAAATCCCGAACGCGAAGGGCTGGTTAAAACTCCCGAGCGGGTCGAAGATTCTCTTAATTTTTTGACCCGGGGGTACAAAATGGACCCCGATCGAGTCATTAACGACGCTCTTTTCACCGAGAATTACGAAGAAATGATCGTGCAGAAAGACATCGACTTTTTTTCCTTGTGCGAGCATCACCTGCTCCCCTTCTTCGGCAAAGCCCATGTCGGCTACCTCCCGCACCACAAAATCGTCGGCGTCTCGAAACTCGCGCGCTTGGTGGACGTGTATGCGCGGCGGCTGCAAGTCCAGGAGCGTATGACCAGTCAGATTGCCACCACTATCATGGAGAAACTCAACCCGCTCGGCGTCGCGGTTGTCGTAGAGGCCGAACACCTCTGCATGCGCATGCGCGGCGTCGAAAAGCAAAACTCGCTGATTATTACCAGCACATTGTTGGGAGCTTTTCGCACGCGCCAGGACACGCGCGCGGAATTTATGAATCTCATCCGGCAAAAGGCCTGAGCCATGGATGTGCGCTACAAAGACCTGAACCTAGAAAAAATCGCCACCGATCTCTTGGTGGTGCCGGTGCATGACAGCCCGCCGCAGGATCCGCTGGTGGGTCGATTTGACCGGCTGCTTAAGGGGAAACTTTGTGAACATATCCGCAAGGCCAAATTCACGGGCGCTGAAGCGACAACCCTTCTTCACTCGATGAATGGGAGCGGCTGGGCGGGGCACATCCTGCTCGCCGGCTTGGGAAAGTCCGCGGAAACCGCCTCGGATACCTGGCGCAAGGTCGCCGCGCGCGCAAAGAAGGAAGCCGTCGGATTGGGCGCAGACGAAGTCGCCTTCTATCTTTCTCAGGGAAGTGAGCCGGCGCCGACTGCGGCCGCTATCGTAGAAGGAACCCTATTTGCTTCCTACCAATTCGGCAAATATCGTTCCGAAACCCGAGCCGCCACCGGGCTTAAAACTCTAAGTTTCGCGCGCCCGGGGCTCAAGCGGACTGCGGCCCTGGATCAGGCAGTGGGTTGGGCCCAGGAGCTCGTACGGGGCGTTTTTCTCGCCCGCGATCTCGTGAACGAACCGCCGTCAGTGACGACAGCAAGTTATCTCGGCGAGCAGGCGTTGCTCCACTGTCGCGGTCGCAATCTCAACGTGGAGGTCTGGAACAAGAAAAAGATTCAGGCGATGAATCTTGCCGGACTACTGGCAGTAAACCGCGGCAGCGCGGATGAGCCGCGTTTCATCGTGATCCATTACCGGCCCGCAGGAAAGATAAAAAAGAAGATCGCTGTTATCGGCAAAGGCATCACGTTCGACTCCGGCGGTTTATCGCTGAAGTCGGCCAAATCCATGGAAACCATGAAGCTCGATATGTCGGGCGCGGCAGCAATCATCGGCGCCATGAGCGTCGTTGGCCGGCTGAGCCCCCCGGTTGAAGTTTTGGCCTATATCCCGTGCACCGATAATCTGCCCAGCGGCAGCGCGCAGAAGCCGGGAGATGTCATTCGCTATTTGAATGGCAAGACCGCCGAAGTCGTCAACACCGATGCTGAGGGACGGCTCATTCTAGCCGATGGTCTTGCGCTTGCCGTCAAGCAGAAACCCGACTGCATGATCAATCTGGCCACCCTGACCGGCGCCTGCATGGTGGCGCTTGGCCCGGAAATCGCGGGCGTCTTCGGCAATAACCAGCCGCTGGTAGAGACTGTGATGCGCTGCGCGCGCGAAGCCGGAGAAAAAGTCTGGCAGCTGCCGCTCGCGAAGGAATATCGCGACGACATCAGGAGCAGCGTGGCCGATATCAAAAATGTTGGCGGGTCCCACGGCGGCGCCATTACGGCAGCGCTTTTCCTCCACGAATTCGTGGATAATACCCCCTGGGTCCATCTCGATATGGCGGGTCCCGCGTTCGCGGAAAAAGACACGCCGCTGTGCCCCAAGGGCGGAACCGGGTTCGGCGTGCGCACGTTGCTTAAGTTTTTTTCAGTTTTCCAGGGAAATGAGAATCAAAAAATAAGGGGACGAAGCGAAACATGACAATAAACATCACGCAGGTGGCAGACGACAATTTCGACGCCGAAGTGCTCCGCGCGCAGTTGCCGGTGCTGATCGACTTCTGGGCGCCGTGGTGCGGACCCTGCCGGGCGATCGCTCCCGTGATCGAAGAATTGGCCCAGGACTATGCGGGTAAGCTCAAAGTCACCAAGATGAACGTGGACGAGAATCCTGTCACGCCTTCACGCTATGGAGTGCGCGGCATTCCCAATTTACTTCTCATCAAAAACGGCGCGGTCAAGGAACAGATTGTCGGCGCCGTGGCCAAAGCAAAACTCGTTGACGCGATCGAGAAGGTGTTGGTCTAAAAGAGTTTCGCGTCTCGGGCTTCAGATTCAACTCGATCTTGCGATGGAACACCCTTCGATTAACTCAGACGCCTGAGACTTGTCGAAGGCAGGATCGACCCTGAGGCTCAGACCCGACGGGAGCATGGCCCAACGGGGGTCGAAACCAGAAACCCGAACCCGAAACTTCTAGAACGTGAAACGCCGCATGCTCACGTTGATCAGCAACCCCAGCGCGATCATCATCGAGACCAGCGAGGAGCCGCCGTAGCTCAAGAGGGGCAGCGGGATCCCGACCACGGGCAGGATGCCTGTCACCATCCCGATGTTGATCAGCACCTGCCACAAAAAGATCGCGGTCATCCCGAAAGCCAGGAGCGCGCCGAAACGGTCCTTGGCGCGGGCGACGACATTCAACGAGTAGTAGACAAACGCAAAGTAAATTCCTGCCAGGATCAGACAGCCGACAAAGCCCCACTCTTCGGCAAAAACCGAGAAGATAAAATCGGTATGTTGCGCGGGCAAAAAGTCCAGACGATTTTGCGTCCCGTTGAGGTAACCCTTGCCAAACCACCTGCCTGAACCGACGGCAATTTTGGATTGAATGACGTGGTAACCCGCTCCCAAAGGATCGTGGCCCGGGTTAATGAACGTCAAAATCCGGTTCTGCTGGTAAGGCTTAAGAAAATTCCAGGCCAGCGGCAGCAAGCTCCCCCCTGCGCAGATTAAATAACACAAGGACCGGAAGCGGAGCCCGCCCACGATCAACAAGCTAAGAAAGATCAAGGCAATAATGACGGCCGTTCCGAGATCGGGCTGAATCAATACCAGCACCACCAGCGGAAAAAGGAGCAGGAAGGGCCCGCCGAGCTCACGCAACCGAAAGCCGCCAGCCGGTTCATCGTATTTCAGATACGAAGCCAGCACCCAAGCGATCGCCAGCTTGCTCAACTCAGACGGCTGGAGGGCAAAGAATCCCAGATTGATCCAGCGTTGCGAACCGCCGCCTGAAGCGCCGACGAAATGAACGATAACCAACAGAAATAAAACGGCGCCATAAAAAGGATAGGCGAGGCGATCGATCAGATGGTAATCCAACGTGAAAAACAGGACCATCGCCGCCGCAGCAATCCCCAACCAGTAGACCTGCTTCATTGCCAATCCCCCCGAGTGCTCTTCGCCGAAGCTATAGGTCGCGCTATAGATCGTGAGAATTCCCAGGCAGATCAGGGCCAGTGCAAGGCCCAGCAGCGTCCAATCAAAATGGGCGATCAGCCGGCGATCAATTTGCATGGCTTTCCTGTTCCCGGCTTGCCTGCCTCATTTCGGAGGGAGGTTCATTCTTGAGCGCGAAGTACCTTTCAATGACCTGCTTGGCCACGGGAGCCGCCGCCGAACCGCCATGCCCGCCGTGCTCGACCAAGACGACCACGGCAATCTCCGGCTTTTGCGCCGGCGCATACGCCACGAACCAAGCATGATCACGAATCATGTAAGCGAGATTCTCGCTCTTAACCGTCGCGCCGCGCATCTCCGCCACCTGCGCAGTTCCGGTTTTGCCGGCAATTTCCACGACGGCAGAGCGGGCGCTGCCGGCGGTTCCCCCGGGTCCATGGACCACGTCGCGCAACGCGCTGCGCACCTGTTCTAACGTCGAGTCTTTTAGAGGAATTGAGCGGATTTTCTCCGGGCCGTATTCGCGCACCACTTCGCCCTCGAGCGAGTCCACCCTCTGCACATACCACGGGCGAAAGAGCGTGCCGCCATTGGCCACGGCCGCCATAAGGTTGGCCATCTGTAGCGGCGTCACCGTGACGTAACCCTGGCCGATCGCCACCGATGGAGTTTCACCTGGATACCAGGGCTGGCGAAACCGCTTCATTTTCCACTGGGTATCGGGAATCAGACCGCTTTTCTCATCGTCGATGGCGATGCCGGTTTTCTCCCCCAAGCCGAACAAGCGCGAATACTTGGCAATGAGATCAACGCCGAGTTTTTGCCCCACTTGATAGAAATAGACATCACACGACTCCACGATCGCTCTATGGAAATCGACCCAGCCATGACCCTTGGGACGCCAATCCCTGAACCTGCGATTCCCCACGACCAGGAACCCCGGGTCAAAGATCGCGTTTTCCGGCCGGATCACCGCCTCCTCGAGCGCGGCGATACCCAGCACGATTTTGAACGTGGAACCCGGCGGGTATTGACCATGGACGGCCCGGTTGTTGAATGGGTGCAATGGATCCGCTAACAACGCGCGCCACTCTTTGGCGCCGACGCCGCGAGCAAAGATGTTTGGATCGAAGGCGGGCGCACTCACGAGCGCGCGCACAGCACCGCTGTGAACATCCAAAACCACGACGGCGCCTTCTTTCCCTTCGAGCGCCTGTGCCGCGGTTTCCTGCAGGGCCCGATTCAGTGTGAGAAAAACGCTGTAACCGGGCACAGCCTGAACTTCGTACAGGACGCCCACGCGCCGTCCCAACGCGTCCACTTCCACCTGCTGGCCACCGTTGCGCCCGCGCAGGTAAGGCTCCAGCTCTTTTTCCATGCCAAATTGGCCGACCTCATCTCCCATCGTATAGCCCTTGCCAGTCTGCGCGTTGAGCTGATTGCGCGTGATCTCCCCGATGTAGCCGATCAGGTGCGCGGCCATGCCGTTCATTAAATAGCTGCGTCGCGCGCGGATGCGGAGCGTCACGCCAGGAAGTTGCAATTGATGGGTCTCCACCGCGACGACGGAGCGCCAATCGATGTCTTTGCCGAGAACGATCTCCTCATAGGCGGGGCGCGACTGGTTTTCTTCATAC
>JBOHVR010000644.1:0-19849 GCA_050735755.1 Binatia bacterium | reverse complement strand
GGGGAACACTCAGACGGACATCGGCGCCTACAACACCAAGCTAGTCGATCCCGGAGAGATTAGGTCCTTTTGGGATGTGCTTAAGCCTAAATTCAAAGGCAAAATGGTGGCTTTTGATCCCAAGGAGCGAGGCCATATCCAGCGCATGAGGGCAATCTACTACAATCCTGCTCTCGGCGGCGAATACGTCCGCAGGCTGTTCACCGAAATGGATGTGGCCGTGGCTCGGGATCAACGGCTGTTGCTGGACTGGGTGGCAAGCGGAAAGGCGCATATCTATCTCTTCGCGACGAGCAGTGACGTCGAGGAAGGCAAACGTAAAGGCTTGCCGGTCGGGTCCCTCTATGGGCAGCCGGAAGAAGGTTATATGTCCGGTGGATTTGGCCACCTGGCTCTGATCAACAAGGCGCCACACCCTAACGCCGCCAAGGTCTTCGTTAATTGGGTGTTGTCGAAGGAAGGCCAAACTCAATGGCAAGAAAAATCCGATAACAACTCGCTCAGGATGGATATTCCAAAGGACATGCTGAGCGATCAAACCATAATCGCAAAAGAGGGAAAAAAGTATCTCAACACCAGTCTGCCCGAATACGAAGATGTGAAACCGCTGCTGAGGATCGTCGAGGAAGCTTTGAAAAAAAGTGGAAAATGAAGGAGGACGGCCATGGTCACGAAAGAAGAAAATGAAATGCTTACGCGCGTAGGTCCGGGAACGCCGGCGGGAGAGCTACTGCGGCGTTACTGGCTGCCGGTTGCCGTGGCGCAGGAGTTGACGGAAGAGAAGCCGACTCACTTCGTGCGGGTCTTGGGCGAAAATCTGGTTTTGTTTCGTGACAAGAGCGGAAGGGTCGGATTGATCGATGACCGTTGCTCTCATCGCGGGGCGTCCCTCTGTTACGGCAGGGTGGAAGAACGCGGCATCTCCTGTCCGTATCATGGCTGGCTGTATGACGTTCAGGGCAATTGCCTGGAGACTCCGCCCGAGCCGCCGGAGAGCAAATTCCGGCTCACAGTCAAGCAAAGGGCTTACCCGGTGCAGAAATTTGTCGGGCTGTATTGGACTTACATGGGTGCCGCGTCGCCGCCGCTGATCCCAAATTACGATGTTTGGGCGCGCAAGGACGGCACGAGAAAGATTTTCGTGCAGCCGCAGCTGGACTGTAACTGGTTTCAAGCCATGGAAAACTCGGTCGATCCTGCTCACTTGCAAATTCTGCATCAAGAAACCGCGCGCGACGGCGGCCGTCACACCGCCCCAAGCACAACTAGAGGATTCACAGACGATATCGAAGGATTTGATTTCTATGAGGTTCCTTACGGCATTATGAAGCGAAGGAGATATAAGAACGGAATGGTTGACGAGCATCCGTTAATCTTCCCCAACATTCTGCGGCAGGGGAATGCCACGCAAATCAGGGTGCCCATGGACGACACCCACACCAAGGTCTTTTTTGTGCGCTTTTTTCCCACTGCTGATGGCAGCATCGCTGAAGAGCCGTATGATCCTCCCGTCGTGTACGTGAAACCCTATAAGAACCCTCCCGATGCAATACACCCGTTTACCAAATTTAGGATGGACGAAGTCCAGGCTCAGGACCATATGGCGTGGGAAACGCAGGGACCCATTGCCGATAGAACGCGTGAGCGCCTAACCACCTCGGACCGCGGCGTCGTGATGCTTCGAGAAGTCATGAAGCGGGAAATGGAAAAGGTCCGCCAGGGGCTGGACCCCAAGGGAATCATTCGGGACCCGGCCGAGGATCAGGTGATCGATACCAAGATGATGGACTCAATTGCCCAGATGTCGCGACCCCGGGCAGCCGACGCGAGAGCCGTCGCCTAGCGTTTTCTCGCCCTTTGAGATACCAAAAGGGGGTGAGGCATGGGGCGGCCTCCACTCCCCTTTTTAGCGTATCGCCGCGTTGGGTCTTTTAACTTGAGGCCAGAAACCCGAAACCGGCTTGTTCAATTCCCCACTGGCTGCGCGTAAGTATCCAGGCCCTTCTTGGGATCTCCAGAAAGAGATTGTCTTCCGGCGCGATTGCTTCGTGCCCGCGGGAAACGCGGTTTCGAGCGAAGTTTTGGATTTAATGCCCTTGCGCGCGACTTCCCTGCCTAACGAATCGATCTGTGACTGCCCTTCGGGAGTGATGAGCCATTCCGCGAAAGGCTTTGCCGCATCCTGTTTGATTGTTCACAAGCCGATTAAAACCGAGGTTTGGGTCCTGTTTGGCGGCTAGAGTTAGCGCAACAACATCCTTCGATCCCTTGAATGCGATGATGCGGAACTATAGAAGATTAATTGAACTTTGGAACACGAGGTGATATCAAATCGAGCCAAATCGGCGCTGATTCCCTTGCCTGCAGCCGGCAGTTTGAATTTTCCCGGAGTAATCACCTGCCTGTCAAACCATGAGGCGGAAGAATGAAGATAAACGATGCCCTAGCGGGTGACGGATATGGCGTCGGAATCCGCTAAAGTTGATACTACCCCGGTTCCTCTCCCAGGTTTTTGGCTCCGTTGGAGCGGATTCCGGGCCGCTGAAACGGGGGCGGTCGTTCTTCTAAGCCTTCTCATGGGGGTGCCGATCCTCTTCTTGCTCATCAGCAGTTTTAATATTGCCACGCCGGGAAAGGCTGCCGTCTATGGATTGCAAAATTGGATGCGGGCCTTCACTGATCCGGGCACGATAAGCGCCCTGTGGATGAGCTTTCTGATCGCGTCAGTGCGTCTTGTGCCCGCCATGATACTCTCGGTGTTGGTTGCATGGCTTATTGCCCGCACGGACATGCCGGGGGGAAATACATTAGAGTTCTTGTGCTGGATGGCTTACTTTGTTCCTGATTTTCCTCTCGTGTTGGCTTGGATCCTTCTTCTCGATCCGAACTTTGGCTTCTTAAATACTCTGTTCATGTACCTTCCGTTCGTCGATAAGCCTGTTTTCAACCCGTACAGCTTCTGGGGAATTATTTGGGTGCATACCTCGACGGGTGGAATCTGGTTTAAAGTGATGCTGCTTACGCCGGTGTTCCGTCGTCTGGGCGCGGCCATGGAGGAGGCGGCTCGGGTATCGGGCGCCGATACGTGGACGACCTTGCGGCGGATAACGTTTCCCGTTCTTTCCCCGATGATTCTTGCGATTGCCGCCCTCAGTTTCATTCGTGGCCTGGAGTCCTTCAATACGGAGCTGCTGCTGGGTCTTCCCGCGGGAATCTACGTGTACGCGACGCGCATCTATGATTATACGCGCAGCGAGCCGCCGGGGTTTGGCGAAGCGACCGCGCTGGGATCTGTTTTCCTCGCGGTGCTCGCGGTTCTGGGGTTCTATTATCAGAAGTACCTGCGCGGCAAAAGAAAGTTCACGGTCGTGACGGGGCAGGGGTATTCCACGTCCAGGAGCCAACTGGGAAAGTGGAGGTACGTCGCCTTGGGCGGGTGTGTCCTTTACTTCGCGGTCATGACGCTTCTCCCGCTCGCGTTTCTCGTCATCGGTTCCTTCATGCGCCGCTATGGCTTCTTTCATATCAGCTCTCCCTTTACCTTGGCCCACTGGCAGCACATGCTTTCCGACCCGATCTTTCTCGTCTCACTGAAAAACAGCCTCGTCATCGCCTCGTTGACTGCCATGGCGGGTATCGTGTTGTATTCGCTCGTGGCGTATGTGATTGTCTCCAAGCGCAGCGTCGCGTCTCCGGTGCTCGATTTTCTTTGCTGGCTTCCGTGGGTCGTTCCCGGGATCCTCATGAGCCTCGGCCTGTTGTGGCTGTTCCTCGCCACCCCGCTTCGCTCCGTGCTATACGGTTCGGTTTGGGGTATTGCGCTGGCGATGACCATCAAAGACAGTCCGGTCACGACGCAAGCGTTTCGCGCGGCTTTCCTGCAACTCGGCCAGGAATTGGAAGAAGCGGGACGGGTGTCGGGCGCCTCCTGGTGGTGCACCTATCGGCGAATTCTGTTGCCGCTTCTTGCTCCCATGATTGCGACAGTGGGGCTTCTGAATTTCGGCAGCGCGATTACCAGCGTCAGCACGCCCGTCCTTCTGTACAGCGCGCAATCCCGTCCGCTGGCTATTCTTCTCCTCGAATACAGCTTCTCCGGAGAACTCGAGCGCGCTGCCGCTTTGGGTCTGCTGATTACGGCTCTAATATGCGCAATGATGCTGGTCGGCAGAAAGGTTGGCCTGCAACTGACGCAGTCCTGAACAGCAGTTCGGAGAAACAATATGAAAAATTTCCCTATGTT
The DNA here is from genome assembly GCA_050735755.1 of Binatia bacterium. GTDB lineage: Bacteria > Desulfobacterota > Binatia > UBA9968 > UBA9968 > DATMAM01. The sequence continues at coordinate 15,606 of JBOHVR010000644.1, read as the reverse complement.
ACAGAGCACAAAACCGCTGATTTCACTCCTGTTCGGGCTTTGTTTAACCACGGCCGCTTGGGGCCAGGCGTGGGAAAAGGAGTGGAAAGATACGCTTGCCAAGGCGCGACAAGAGGGAAAAGTCGTGGTGGCAACTTCGCCCGATCCGGTCATGCGCGAGATCTCGTCGCGATTTAAAGAACGATTTGGCATCGCGGTAGAGCATCTCGCGGGCAGGTCGAGCCAGCTTGCTTCTCGGTTGAGATCAGAGCGCCAAGCCGGCGTTCACACCGTGGATGTCTTCATGGGCGGAATTCAAACCGTTGCAACGATCCTCTATCGTGAGAAAATGCTCGATCCTCTGAAGCCTGCGCTGCTGCTGCCGGAAGTCACAGATCCCAAGAAATGGAAGAACGGGAAAGTTTGGTTCGTCGATCCGGAAGAAAAATACGTTGCCCGCCCATTCAGCAACATTTCGGGCCTGCTCCATATCAACGCCGACATCGTCAAGCCGGGCGAGCTTACCACGGCAAAAGACCTCGTCAATCCGAAATGGAAAGGGAAGATATCCACCGAGGATCCGACAACGCCGGGAAGCGGCAGCAACACGGCCGCGAGGATCTATGCCCAAATGGGTGAGGAATTCATGAAGAAGCTTTATATCGATCAGAAGCCGGCGATTACTCGCGAGAGACGGCAACTGACCGACTGGCTCGCCCGGGGTACCTATCCCATATCCTTTGGAGCCCACGACTCCGATGTGAATAAAATGAAGAAGGAAGGGTTCGCGATAAAAGAAGTCTATGGGTTCCCGGATATGCCGCCTGCACTTACCGGCTCTCCGTGGCAGTTGGTACTGATGGGTGGCGCGCCGCATTCAAATGCAGCCAAGGTTTTTGTCAATTGGATGCTCTCCAAAGAGGGGCTGGAAATTTATGCGCGAGGAGAACGAGCCGTCACCCTGCGCAACGATGTCGATGAATCTTTTCTGCTCCCAGAGCAGATTCCTCAAGCGGGCATCAATTATTTTGATACGTATGAGTGGGAATGGACGGTTTCGGGAAAAGAGAAAGTTCGGCTCCGGTTAAAAGAAATCCTGGGACGCTGATCTGTCGAGCAGCATGAAACCGCGTGTCCTGCTCTTGCGTCCTCAAGAAACGGCGTACTCCGCGCTCGATCAGAGCGCAGGCGCGCGACTGGCCTGGCGTCACGGACTGTTGCGAGACCTCCAGTTGGATGAGGATACTTTTGATCATGAGGAACCGGGAGCGCTGGAGAGAAGCGCTCGCCGCTGGGGAGAAAGCGTGTCGGGAGTGGTGGGCGCCACTAATGTGCCGCAATCGGCGCGTCTCGGCGAACTCGCGGAGGAGATGAATGTTCTGTGTTTCGTCGCCAACAATAATCCTTCCGTCTGGCAGCGACGGCGCCACGTGTTTCACATCGGTTTACCGACCGCGCAAACCGCCGATGCGGTTGCCCATCTGCTTAGCACGGCGCGGTTAACGCGCGTGTTCCTCTTGTATGACCAGAGCGAATTTCAGAGCCGTGTCGCGACCAGCATGAAGTCGGCTTTGGAAAAAAGAGACATTCGGGTCAGTTCATGTTCAGATACGGAAGCGGGCTGGCTGGAGCAAATTGCTGGATGGAACGCTGATCTCGTCTACTTGGTCTATTCGGCGGAAAGAAAAGCCCTTCCTCTCGCTCGGGCGTGCAAAAGCGCGCTGGCCGGAACGCCCTTACTTTTTGGGAGATCTCTACTGCGGAAGACTTTCATCGAGTCGCTGGGCGCTGCAGCGGAAGGCGCGCTTTTCGTGGATTTGTTCCGGCGCAGCGGGACACCGAGCTTGCAAGAAAACGCGTTCATGAGCGCTCTTTTGGTGGAATACGGTGCCATTGCGACCGCGAATCACGGGTTTGGCTGGGATGCGGTGATGCTCTGCGGCCTTGCTCTCTCCAGAGCGGAGGGAAATGTCTCTGATGGCATAAGTTATCTTGAGTCCGGTGTTGCCATCGACGGAGCTACAGGCGCGTTTCGATTTAGCAAGGAAAACCACAACGGCCGTGAAGGATCCGGGCCAACAGGAATCAGCCGCTGGCACAACGGTCAATTAGAGGAGGCTTATTATGCTTAGAGCGATTTTTCTTCTGTTATTTTTCGCGGCGACGGCGTCCGCGCAGCAGAAGGGTTGGGAAAAGGAGTGGAACGAAACACTCGCTGCCGCGAAACAAGAAGGCAGAGTTGCGATCGCAGGATCGCCCGACCCTGTAATGCGTAGCGAGATCATTCCAAAATTTACTTCCCGGTACGGTATTCAGGTTGAATTCATTGCCGGGCGTGCAAGCCAGTACATCGCGAAAGTAAAACAGGAGCGCTCCGCTGGGATCTATTCGGTGGACATTTTCATGACCGGCGTGAACAGCACGGTCAACACGCTTTACGCGGAAAAGCTGATCGATCCGTTACGGCCGCTCATGATCCTTCCCGAGGTGGTCGATGGCTCAAAGTGGAAAACAGGAAAGCTGTGGTTCATCGATCCGGAGGAAAAGTTTGTCCTCAGGGTCTTCCACTCTGTGAATGGCCTTTTCTTCTATAATGCCGATCATGTAAAAGCCGAAGAAGTTGGGTCATCTAAGGACCTGCTGAATCCCAAATGGCGCGGCAAAATCTCTAGCGACGATCCGATGGTATCCGGAACGGGAGCGGCCACCGCAGCAATGCTCTATACGCAACTAGGCGGGGAGTTCGTGAAACGGTTGTATATCGACCAAAAGCCTGTCTTTTCTCGTGAACGGCGTCAGTACACGGATTGGCTGGCGCGCGGCACGTACCCGATCTGTCTGAACTGCCGCGCGGACGACGTAAGACCGCTGCGCAAAGAGGGCTTCAAGCTTGTGGAGGTGTTCGAGTTGTCGGACCTGAGGCCCCAGGTGAACGGCTCTCCATGGCTCCTTACCGTTGCCAATAAGGCTCCGCACCCGAACGCGGCGCGCGTGTTTGCCAACTGGATTGCATCCAAGGAGGGTCTGGAGACTTACTCCCGGGGCTACGGGGCCGCCACAGCACGGACGGATGTCGACGAATCGTTTCTTGAGCGCGGAGGGATCCCACGCGCCGGCGTCAAATATTTCGACGATACGGACTGGAACTGGGTTGTCAGTGGCAGGACCGAAGCGCGGGAAAAAATGCAGGCGCTCTTGAGAGACCACGCAAAGAAATAAATCTCCATCATTTCACGATAAAAACAGGCTCGTCTCTTTAGCTCCAGCGCTCGTTGAATGATGAGTAAGAGAAAGCTGAAAGCGTGTCTGTCCGCTTCGATTGTCCGTTTTATGTCGCTCGACTGTAGGTCTCGTTCCAAAATCATTCGTTAGGCAGGTGTTGGGTTTATCAAGAGCATGGCCGGTTGGCGCCCCGGCGCAAGAAAATTGTTGACATATGAAATATCAAATTATAAATGATTGATATTGCTAAAGGAGGAACTCAAATGCCAGGCCCGACCACCTATGAAAGCTGGATTCAGAACGAAGGTATACCTGTCGTCGAAGGGTTTGGGATCGAAGATCTCACCGAAGTTCCCAGGCGGGCGTGGTCCAGGACAGGCGGCAAAGGCGCGTTTATCCAGCTTAAGGGGATGGAAGGTTTCAGCGGTATGTACGTGGGGGAAATAGCGCCGGGCGCGGGATTAAATCCGGAGAGACATTTATATGATGAGTTGATTTACATATTGCACGGCCGTGGCGCGACAGAGGTCTGGTGGGAAGGGGATCCAAGAAAAACCTCGTTTGAGTGGGAAACGGGAGGGCTTTTTGCGGTGCCTCTCAACAGCAAGCATCGTTTGTTAAATGGAAGCCGGGACCCGGTCGTGTATTTGGGCGTGACCAGCGCGCCGTTGTTGATGGATCTTACCCATGATCCGGACTTCATCTTTGGCTGTGACTACGTGTTCCGACAGAGGTTCGACGGCAATCGGGACTATTTTACTCCGACCACGAACCGCCAGGAATCGGGCGGATTTTGGGTGTGGGAGTCAAATTTCATCGCCGATGTCAGCGCAGCGTCCTTGGATTCCGCTGAACGGAAGGGCGCGGGAGTCAGGATCACCGCTTTGGAGATGGGCGGGAGCGCGCTCGTGGGCCATATTGCGGAATGGCCGGTCGGCCATTACCACAAGGCGCATCATCATCAGGGCGGAGCGATTCTGCTCATTTTACAGTCGAAGGGTTACACGTTGCTGTGGCCGCAGGAAGCCGGGATCAATCCCTACCAAGCCGGCCGCGGTAACCGGGTAGTGAAAGTGAACTGGCAGTCGGGTAGCCTGGTGAGCCCGCCCACCGGCTGGTTCCATCAGCATTTCAATACCGGCCATGAGCCGGCGCGCCAATTGGCGTTCCGCTATACCGGCAATTCAGGAAGATACCGCTTGGGTGTTGCGCGAGCGTTGAACAAAGCCGGAGGTGCCGGCATTCGCATGAGCGTTCGCGACGGCGGAACGCTCATTGAATACGCGGACGAAGACCCGCAGATCCGGCGCGATTACCAGGCTGCGGTGGAAGCGGAAGGCGTTGAAATGCAAATGCCTGCCGTTGCCTATCGGAGCGATCAGCAACCGGCGCTGTGACTGGAGCGAGAATTGACCTTTCCCCTTCCTCGCTCCTGCTTGTCACCCTGAGCGCAAGCGAAGGGTCTAGTTTGTAAGAAGATGCTTCGGCTATGCCTCAGGATGACACACACGAAGACTCTGGAATGGCGCCGCTACATGCGGGACCGGCCTCAATTCAGGGTTGGTGTTCACGTAAAAACCGGGGGTCCAATGGCTGATCGGTATTTTGCTGACCTGCGTGAGTTTGTGGCGGAACTGGAGCGGCAAGGGCGTCTCTATCGTTGGCGACGCGCCATCAACAAGGATACAGAGCTCATGCCGTTAATGCGCCTTCAGTATCGAGGCGTAAGCGACGAACGCCGGCAGGCTTTTCTCTACGAAAACGTTATCAACTCCGCGGGGCGGAGTTACCCAATGAAAGTCCTCACGGGAGTGTATGGGGGGTCGCGACCGATTGCTGCATTGGGTTTGGGATGCAAAGATCCGCAGGACATTTACGAGAAGTGGCGCCATGCGGTCGGGCATCCCATCGACCCGGTAGCCGTCAACCACAGCCCCGCTCAAGAAGAAATTCACGTCGGCACTGAACTTGAGCAAAAGGGCCTCGCCCTCTTGCCCGCGCCGGTTGAGGAGCCCGGGTTCAGCGGCGGGATACGGGTCACTGCGCCCTTCATCACCAAAGACCCCGAATCCGGGACACGCAACGTCGGCATGTACAGCGGCCATTTCTATGCGACAGATCGCATGCTGGCCGGCATCGCGCGAATTCATGACGCGATGCTATATCATTTTCCCGTCGCGCGGCAGCGCGGGGAGCCTTTGCCCGTCGCCATCGTGCTCGGAACTCTGCCGGACATCATGTATGTTTCTGCCGCCAATCTTCCGTACGGTCTCGACGAGATTGCCGTTGCCGGCGCACTCCGGGGGCGACCCGTTGAGATGGTCCCGTGCAAGACGGTGCCGTTGGAAGTACCGGCGGAGGCTGAGATCGTGATTGAAGGCGAGTTGTCTACTAGCGAGACCGAACGCGAAAAGCCGTTCAGCGATTACCCGGGCTATCTGATGGTCGAGGGCGCCGGTAAACACGTGGTTAAAGTCAGGGCGATTACGCATCGCCGCGACGCGCTCTTTACCGCCATTCTTGTCGGTCTACCACCCAGCGAGTCGAACGGGATTTCCCGTACCTGCCGGGAGATGATGCTGTATAGCTACTTGAAATACGGGTGCGGGCTCTCCGAAGTGCTGGAAGTTTGCTGCCCGGAGATGGGTGGAGGATGGAACTGGTGGGTGGTTCGTATCCGCAAGAATCACCCGAGCAAACCGACGCAGGTGCTCCACGCCGCTGCGAGCATGTGCCCTTCGAACAAGATGATCATTGTGGTTGACGAAGACATCGATCCGAAGGATCACGAGATGGTGATGTGGGCTTTGAGTTTCTCGATGCAGCCGCATCGCGACGTCCAAGTCATTACGGGCAGGTCGCCCCTTCTCGATCCGTCCGCCCACTCGCTGATGACTAAACCGGAGGATCGCAGCTTCCCGCCGCCGGTTGGATGTTCGGGGATTTTGATCGATGCTACGCGAAAAGGTCCGTTTCCACCGGTAGGTTTGCCTAAACGGAAGTTTATGGAACAGGCCTTGAAGATTTGGGAGGAGGAAAGATTACCGCCCCTGGCGCTGCGCTCGCCTTGGTTCGGCTATCCGCTGGGACTCTGGAAAACCGAAGACGATGAGTGGGCCGAAAGGGTGACCCAGGGAAACTATTTTCGCGCGAGCGTGAAAAAATAGGTTCGATAATTCAGCTCGTTCAGGGCTTTACCGCTTTTCAGCGGCCCGCTCTACCTACGCGAACTTCGCCGTGGCGGTCATGGTGACGTTGCCATCAGCATCCAGCGCCCAAAGCGCGGCTTCACGCCCATCCGCGCTTGGCGTTCCCGCGATGGTAAAATTGCCGGTATCGTAAGTCTGGCGCACCGTCTGAAAGCCAAAATAGCTTAGCGAGCGGTTTGGCACCTCACTACGGCACATCTCGATGAGCAATTGGCAGATGAGGGAGGTCTGCACTACCAGGCCCGGAAGTTTTTCCACTTTGGTGACGTAGTTGCGGTCGTAATGGATGCGGTGGCTGTTAAATCGGATCGCGGAAAAACGAAAGAGCAGCGCCGCCTTGGGTTCGAACACTCGCTTCCATTGAGCTTCAACCGGAACGGTTGGCGCGGCCTTCGGCGCCGCTTCGGCTCTTGCTGCGCTCAAAAATACCAGATCGCGTTCCTCGATGACGGCGAGACCGCGGCTATTCGAGATGCTGCTTTTTTCGACGAGGGTAACCATAGCGCCGCTCGGCCCGTCATCGATGTGAATGTCGGCGATCTCAGTGACTTTCGTGATCTCATCGCCGACACGGAGAGGCTCGTGAAAGGTCATGCGCGTGCCGCCGATGCGCCGGCGCGGTAAAGGAATGGCAGGAATGACACCGGCGCCGAAAGCCTGCCCGTCTTCGCGCATCTGCGCAGGCCGGTGCGACGGCGGAAAAAAACCGCCGTGCCAGCCGGGCGGAACCGCCTCGCCTCTATCCAAAGGCGCCTTCTCCAACCCCAGAGTGGCGGCGAATTTTAACATTACCGATCCCGTGACGACGTCGTTCGCCGTTTCACTTTTTCCGATAAACTGTTTGAAGCTTTCCAATGATTCGGCCACGGCGGCACCTCCGTTTGATTTCGTTTATGTTGGGGAGACTAGTCTGCCGCGGATTGCCATGTCAAGCTGAGGATGAGCCGGGCGCTCCTAGGTGATCGGTCTGAAGCGTAACATTAGACGATCTTCTGCGGGAGATCGTGATTCCTCAGTAATCCGCTTCGGAGGGGCAGGTTAGATAAGAGAGTACAAGAAGTACATACGAGTCCAAAAACAGTGTTGCTTTAGGCGGCGGGACTTTGGTAATGACCAGTTGTGAGAGACAAAATTGAAAAGGAAAAAGTAAAAACTAGAATCAGAAGAGGGGACGGGGTTGAGATTCACGCGGACAACTGGATCATTCAGGTTTCCGCGACCGGTTACGCGCTTGAAGTTGCAGCCTCGCCCGTAACTGTTTAAGAATCTTTCGTTAAAACGGGAATAAGGAGGCGACAAAATGAAAAACGACGGCCTGGAAAAACCATGACCGAAAAGGTTCAAATCTTTGATGCTAGAGGCTGTGAACAAGCGAGACGGCATCAGCGGGAGAGACGCGATGGATCGCAATACGGTCGGTATTTCCGCGTTGCTGTTGCAGGATTGGAATACGAGATGTCTCTTGAGGATGCATTGCGAGTATGAAAAGACCGGCGGGTACGTTATCGCGAAGCTGCCTCAACGACTCGTGAGTTGGTACAAGATCGATAGCCTCGCGGAATCCGACTACCGTCTTATTCCTGAGGCGGACAAAACAAAACTGATAATGTACCTTAGCCCGCTCGTTGTGAGGCAAGCATCGGGGCTGTAGAAAACTGAAGGTCGGAAGAAAGGAGACAATCTTGGCCAAGTCTATCCACGATGAGATTGTCTATTCCGTGGAGCACTTTTATCCCAAACATCCCGGCCATCCGATCGCTCCTTTGACGGCTGAGTTTCATGGTTATTTCCGTGAAACGGGGATAACGGCCAGCCAACTTCTCATTGCCGGTGACAACACGGGATCGATCGACCTTCTGATTCAGGGCAAAACCGACTTTAGCATGGACGCGCATCCAGCCATGTTGATCGAGGCCAGTGCTCAGGGAAAAGATCTTCACATTATCGGCTCTTACCGAAACGGGCTGCCGTTCAGCGTCGCCGCTCTGCCTGGAGCCATGCAGGGGGCGCCTGACTTAAAAGGCAGGCGTTTCGCGACCAACCGGCGACTTGGGGCCGGTGAGCGTACGATGCGCCTGGTGTATGAAAAATTGGGCTTTGATCCGGATGGCGACATGGAGGTGGTGTTGATCGATAATGAAGGGGTGCGCGAAAAGGTCGACGCTATCAAAGCCGGCGCTGCAGATTTTCTGTTCTACCACCATAACGGTCCTCAAGGGCGAGTTGTTCGCGACCTGATTCAAAGAGCGGAGTTAGTCGAGGTGCTCGACCTATCCCGGTTATTCCCGGATTACATCGTCCGCTCGATGGCCACCAACGGCCGCATGTTGCGCGAGCAGCCTGAGACGGTAAAGGCTTTCATCCGGGGTGTGATGCGGGCGCACCGGTATCTCAAAGAGGACCCTACGGGATTGGGTTCGGTGGAAATTTTAAAGCGCGCGCTCGGGGTCGATTCTCTGGCTGGCAGCGGAGTTGAAGATGGCATCCCGAAAAGCTGGGCGGTTGAACCCCGGCAAATCGTCACGAGTGTCGCAGGGGCCCAAGTGCACGTCGATGAGCTCAAGAGCCGCGGCAAAATCGCTCGGAATTTCAGTGTGGAGCAGGTGGTTCGGAACGAGTTGGCAGAGGAGGCGCTGAAAGAGCTTGGATGATAGTCTCTTTAAATGAAGTGAGTCGATAAGACAATGAACCTCACGATTGAACGATTCGAACAATCCCAAGCGCCGCGGGTGGAGACGTACCGCTCATGGGTGGAATCCCAGAAAATTCCGGTAATCAGGGGATTCTACATCCAGGACATTCAAACGGTGGAAGTAGCCCCCTGGGAATACAAGGGCGGTTTGGGTTCCTTGATCAATCTCGACGGTGCGGGCGGCACGAACGACGCGTACGTTTGTGAGCTTCCCGCCGGGGGGAGGTTGAAGCCGCAGAAGCATCTCTACGAGGAGATGGTTTACGTTGCGAAGGGCCGCGGCGCAACCACCGTCTGGCAAAAGGAAGGCAAAAAGCACACTTTCGAATGGGGGCCGGGAAGCCTCTTTGCGGTTCCGCTGAACGCTTGGTACCAGCACTTCAATGGTAGCGGGAGCGAACCGGCGCGCTATTTCGCCGTCACGAACGCGCCTTTCATGATGAATCTGTTTCACAACACGCGGTTCATCTTTGACAGCGATTTTTCCTTTGCGGATCGGTTCGATCCCGGCGACGAGGGTTACTTCGGTTCCCAGGCGAAACTCTATGGCCGCTCGTGGATGTCCGTTAACTTCATCGCGGATACGCATGCGCTGGCGCTGGGCGAGCAGAGCGAGCGCGGGCCGGGCGCAAAAAATATGAAGTTCGATCTGGCCGGGCAAATCATGGCCGCGCATATATCGGAATTTGCGGTGGGCACATACAAAAAGGCCCATTATCATGGACCCGGCGCTCATGTTCTCATTCTCAGTGGTCGCGGCTATTCGCTGCTGTGGCCGCAGGGAACGAATGAGAGGACCAGAGTGGAATGGGGGCCGGGGAGTCTCATCGTGCCGCCGCAGCTATGGTTTCACCAACATCTCAACTCGGGGGCGGTCCCCGCGCGTTATCTTGCGCTGCGGTGGAACAACTGGCGGTATCCTTTTGTGAAAATGGTCGAAGGGTCACGGCGGCAGAGCGTCAAAGAAGGCGGGACGCAGTTGGAATATGAAGATGAGGATCCGAAGATTCATGAAGAATTCGAGGCGACTCTAAGTGGCGCCGGAGCTAGGTGCAGGATGGGGCGAGTGCATCCGTTTTGTGCGCAGGTAGCTGCGCCAGGGTCACCCGCGCGATAAGATCTAAAGGGGAAAAACATGCACAAACCAAATTCATCACGACTCAGATGGGCGACATTTCTATTTCTCGTAGTTGCAACGAGTGCTCGGGCTCAAGAACAGAAGCTGATGGACAAGATCGTTGCCGGGGCCAAAAAGGAAGGCAAAGTCAAAGTCGGGCTCACGGTTCGCTGGGAAGAAGGCGGCAAGCCCGCGGCCAAGAGAATCGTCGAACTTTTTCATTCGCGCTATCCTTTCGTGAAGGTTGATTATGAGCGTATCGGCGGTTCGCGCGAGCGCGAGCGAGTTTTGTCCGAACTGGCGGCAGGTAGGGTTTCCTATGATGTGGCTGTCATCAGCAGCACGCAGGTGCCGGTTGCGATTCAGGCGAACGTCACCGAGCAGGTCGATTGGAAGGCCCTCGGGGTCCATCCGAAGCACGTTCATCAAGACGGCGTCGGCGTTTATTACCGCACGCAGATTTATGGGATTGCCTATAACCGCAAACTAGTCCCCGATAGCGTGGGGAAAAAATTGACTTGGGAAGACTGCGCGAATCCCAAGTGGAAGAAAAAAATTGCCATGGATAACCGGCCGCGCCACCTGGAGATCCTCTGGCAACCGCATGTTTGGGGACGGGAAAAAACGCTTGCTCACGCGCGCCAGCTTGCCGCCAACCAGACGACTTTTGAGCGTTCGCGGTCCGACGGAATGACCAAGCTTTCGCTAGGCGAATACCCGATTTTTTGCGGCGCGACTTATTCCACCTATAAGGAGCTGGTAACGTACAGAGAGGCCAAACATCTGGGATATACGCTCGCCGAGCCCATCCCTGTTCCTCAGGGCGACGTCGTGTTTGTGACACGGGGCGCCGCCAATCCCAATGCCGCCACGCTATGGATTGTCTGGTCGCTGACGGAAGAAGGGCAGAAAATCCTCGATGCCGTCGAATTTAACGGGAGCCCATTCGTTGCCGGAACCGAGCCGGCCAAATTGTTAAAAGGCAAGAAAGTCGTTTGGTACGAGCCCCAGTACAGCGCAAAAGCCACGGAGATTCTGAAAGAGATTATTGAGGCCATAGGTCTTCCCATCGTACGGTAAACAGATGACGGAGAGACGTTCGGCGGGCACAATCCTTTTTTTTGCCCTCGTCGTCGCCATCCTTCTCTGGCTGATTCTTTTTCCCCTCGGCCAGATGTTTCTCAACAGCTTCCGGACCGGTCATCCGGTGGCGCCCGGACCTTTCACCTTGAAAAACTACACCACCGCTTATACCAACCCGCTGACTTACCGGATGATCCTTAACACCTTTGTTTTTGCCGGCGCGGGCACGGCCATTACCGTCGGCATCGCGGTGCTTTTCGCGTGGCTGCTGGAGCGCACCAACCTGCCGGTGCGAAACCTGTGCTGGAGCCTCCTTTTGATTCCAATGGCCATGCCGGGCCTGCTGTTTTCGATTGCTTACGTGTTTCTCTTTGCGTCTCAGAGCGGCATCGTCAATGTTTTTTTGCGCGACCTGCTTGGCGGCCTGGGTTTTACAATTTCCGAAGGGCCGGTCAACATCTACTCGCTCGGGGGAATGATCTTCCTCGACGGTATCCGGGGAGTCACAACAGTTTTTCTGATTATTGTGGGCGCTTTTCGAATGATGGATCCGGCATTTGAGGAAGCCTCGTGGGCGGCGGGCGCCAAAAACTGGACCACCGTACGAAGGGTAACCCTGCCGGTTCTCATGCCGGCTCTGCTCGCGGCGACCATTTACGAATTTACCTCTTCGATGGAGTCTTTTGAGGCCCCTTTAGTGGTCGGGTTACCCGCCGGGGTCTATGTCTACAGCACGATGATTTACATTTCGACGCGCGAGCCGATTCCCAACTATGGGCTGGGCGCGGCCTTTGGCGGGAGCTACTTTCTGATGGCCATCCTGCTGTCTTACCTCTACCAGCGCGCCGTGTTGCTTCAAACGGACCGCTTCGCGACGGTGACTGGAAAGGCCTTTCGCCCGCGCGTCATGGAATTGGGCCGATGGCGCTACCCGGCGCTGGCGCTTTTTTTCCTCTACTTTATCGTTGCCGTCCTCCTTCCCCTCGGAGTCCTGATCTGGACCTCCCTCCTCCGCTTTTACGAGCCGCCGTCTTGGGAGGCGCTCTCCAAGATTAGTCTCGACAATTATCGTTTGATTTTCCGCGAGCGCAGCGTGCTTACCGCTACCTGGAACACCCTCATTGTTACCGTGGTTACCGCCACGGCCACGCTCGCGCTTTCAGTTTGTATCTCGTGGTTGGTCGTGCGCACGAAAGTGAAAGGACGTTTTGCGCTTGACGCTCTAACGTTCGCGTCTCATGCAGTTCCCGGGATCGTGGTCGCCATTTCGTTTATCCTTCTCTACCTGCAACCGCCGTTTCGCTACTTGGGCCTTTACGGAACGGTGTGGATTGTTTCACTTGCGTTGATCACTCAGTATCTGGCTTTCGCCAGCCGGACAACGAACGCAGCCATTACGCAGATCCACAAAGAACTTGAGGAGGCAGGTGAGGTCAGTGGCGCCGGGAAAGTGCGGATTCTTTGGCAGATTACCTATCCGCTGATCCGTCCGGCTTTTGTATCGGCCTGGATCTGGGTTGCGGCGCATGCCGTGAGATCGTTTTCTATCCCCCTTCTTCTGGCCAGCCGGGAGAATCGAACTTTGTCGGTCATGCTTTGGTATTTCTGGGACGAGGAAGGAAACAAATCCGCGGCCGCCGCCCTGGGCGTCATCTTCATTTTATTTTTGACTTTGTTCACTTTTTCGGGAAGGGTGCTCATTGCTAAAGGATTCAGCCAGAAGTGACCGCCACTTTTGGGGGTGGCGTTCCTAGCGCATTGCCAGGCGTGCGCGATTATGATTTGCTCAGTGACGGGCGGAAAGTTTGCGAAATCAGGAGGGCGAGAATGGCTGTTCTCGTAAGACGTAAATCAGGAAAGATACGAATCGCCTGCGCCTCCGCGCTTCTCTTTCTGGGGTCAGTTGCCCATGCTACAGCCCAGTCGGACTGGAAGAAAGATTGGGAGCAGACCCTGGCGGCGGCCAGGAAAGAAGGCCAGGTCACGATCTACATCTACCGCTACGAAAGGGTGCTGGAGGAATTCAAGAAAGATTATCCTGATATTAAAGTGGTCTCGGTTGCCGGAAGAGGGTCCCAGCTTACCACGAGGATCATAACGGAAAGGCGGGCGGATAAGTTTATCGCGGACGTTTACAGCGGCGGGGCGAACGGCAACCTTGGCATCCTTTATAAAGGCAAAGTTCTAGACGCCATCAAGCCGGCGCTGATTCTTCCCGAAGTGACCGACGAATCAAACTGGTACGGAAAAGAGCATCGTTACGCGGACCCCGACGGCAGGTATATCTTCGCCTACCTTGCCAATCCAAGTTCGGCCCAATTGCACTACAACACTCAGTTGGTCAATCCGAAAGATTTCAAGTCGGTCTGGGATGTTACCCAGCCAAAGTGGAAAGGCAAAATCGTCTCCCTCGACCCGCGGGACACCGGCCTCGGGGCGACGATGCAATTTCTTTATTACCATCCGGAAATAGGCCCTGAGTTTCTCCGGAAGTTTTTTGGCGCCATGGACCTTACGTTCAGCAAGAATTTTCCCCAGATGACGGACTGGCTGGCGCAAGGGCGGTTCGCCATTTGCATGGGATGCAAGGATTCGTTGCGCGCCAAAAACCAGGGGTTACCGGTCGATGAGTTTGAAACCGAAGGCTGGAAGGAAGGCGCAAGCTTCTCGACAGGAGGCGGATCGCTCAGCTTGCTTAACCGAGCCCCTCATCCCAACGCGGCCAAGGTCTTAATTAACTGGTTTCTTTCGCGCAGAGGTCAACTGGCCTTGCAAAAACTGGCTGATCCGGATGACCCGCCGAACTCCCGCCGGATCGATATTTCGAAGGATGACGTGCCGCTGGGCAATCGGCTTAAGGAAGGGGCAAAATATTTTGACGTAGTCCGGCCCGAGTACGCGGATATGGGACGGATTTTCGATCTGGCAAAAGAGATCATGAAGGCGAACGAAGAGAAAAAATAGAAAGAGATAGAGACGGGGATAGGCCAAAATATAAAGACTTTGCTGAAAAACGCATGAATGCTTCGACAAAGCTCACCATGAACGGAAAGTCTCCAATGAATTCACCCGCTCCTCCGTTCATCCTGACGCCCTCGAAGGATGAACGGAGAATTTTTCAGCAGAATCAAATAGAGATCTCTGGCCTGCACAAGAGCGGGGGAAACCCCTCGTCCCGGGACCAAGACCACCCCTTCATTACGTAGTAATCCATCTTGACCGAGTGCAAATAATTGCATAGTAGAAACGGCTACCGGAGACGGCGACCGTGCTTTCAAATGAGGAAAACGAGTTTTTGACCCGGGTCGCTCTGGGGACCCCGGCAGGAACGCTCTTGCGGCGCTATTGGCACCCCGTTGCCGCGACCGGCGAAGTCACGGCGGAGCGACCGTTGAAGGCGGTTAAATTGCTCGGTGAATCTCTAGTTCTCTTCCGCGACCAAGGCGGTCGGTATGGCTTGGTTGGGGAGAAGTGCCCGCATCGCATGGCGTCGCTGGCGTACGGGCGCGTGGAGGCCGACGGGATTCGGTGCCCGTACCATGGCTGGAAATTCGATGCCGCCGGCAATTGTTTGCAACAGCCGGCGGAGCCGCAAGGCAGCACTTACAAGGACAGAGTTCGTCACAAGGCATACCCAGTAGAGAAGCTGGCCGGCCTTTTGTTTGCTTACTTGGGGCCCGGACCGGCTCCGTTGCTCCCGCGCTGGGATGTTTTGGTGCGTGAAGATGGCCGCCGCTGGGTTGAGATTCAGTCGATCATCGAATGCAACTGGCTGCAGATCATGGAGAACTCAGTCGATCCGGCGCATCTTTATTGGTTGCATGGGAGAACCGCCCACCTGGGCCGGCAGGTTGAGCGCTACGAAGAAAGGCATGAGTTTATTCGCTTCGATTATGGCATCATGAAGAGGCGTATCACGCCCGCGTCCACGCCCGGAGAGGAGCCGGCCGTCGATCAACACCCGCTGGTTTTTCCAACGATCCTGCGCCACGTGTTCAGGGGCAATACAGGCGGAGCCTGGCATAACTTGCAGATCCGCGTACCGCTGGACGACACGCACACACAGGTTTACGTCGTCTACTTCGAGCTCTCTACGGACGGCAGAACGGGCCAGGACGTTGACGCGCCGTACGAATACGTTCCTTTGAAGACTGCCGACGGCCACTATCGCATGGATTATGTATTTGCGCAGGACTCTATGGCGTGGGAGACTCAGGGGCCGATTACGGAGCCAGGAACACCTGGGAGTCGGGGATGAAGGCATCCTGCTGCTTAGGAAACTCGTGAAAGAGCAAATCGAGGTC
>JBOHVR010000643.1:0-4338 GCA_050735755.1 Binatia bacterium | reverse complement strand
GGAGCGGGCCTGGCCGTTTTCGCCTTGTTAGCGTTGTTTGTCTCTCAACGTCTAGAAAAATTGTTTAGTCGCAAAAAAAACCCGGAAGCGATGCGGAACGGGTTTTCGTCACGGCACGCGACTATGGCGGACGGCAGATCCAAAACAGTGGCAACGGTCGCAGTTATGAGTCCCAACAACATAGGTGGTATCTATCTCAGAAAGGAGCTTTAACATGCCTCTAGTCTTTGTCGGCGGTGCCAGGGGCACCGGAAAAACAACATTGATCAAAGCCCTCAAGGCAACTTACCCACACGTTGAGCACGTGGGGTTGGCGGTGGAGGTTAACCGGATTACGGCGGCTCGGGCGTTCCACGACGAATACGTGGGTATGAGACGACTGACGCCGGAACAGCAACACGAAGCTGTCTCTAAAGTTGTCGGGAGCCTGGCGCAAAGAGTCCAGAACGATCCGTCCAAAATCATTTTTGTCGACGGCCATTTTGTCAGCTCCTCCTTCATCGATAATCATGAGAGCTTTATTCCGTGCTTAGGAGAGACAGCCCGCCTATTTGAAAAAATGATCTGGGTCAAAATAGAGCCGCGTCAAATACTCTATCGAAGGTTTCGACGGGAGCGGATAGCACGTCCCCTCGATTTAACGATACGCGAGTATTTTGCCGAAGGCATCGAGGCAACGTTCTTGGAAAGTGAATACGGGACTCCGTTGCTCAAATGCACGGACGAGGACTTTTTCGACGCCGCTTACGTTCAGTTTGACCGCTATCTTCGCAGGCAATCGGAACCTGAATCGTCAACTTCAAGCTTTAAAGTTCAAGCCGTGATGCGCCTCATCCGCGGCGATACGCGAGACTCGCTATCGCAGGAATTGGGCATCACCGTGGAAACTCTTTCCAAGTGGCTGCACCGATTCATTGCGGCAGGATGCGAAGAGCTGGACGGTCAAGAACGAAAGAGAGCGCAAGATATTGCGCACCTGAAACACTTGGTTGAAGAAATGGTTAGAGGCGATTCCCAAAAGGTAACGGCCGAACCTATGGTCGCAGCTTAAACCTGCCAGCCTACGATAGCACAACGAGTTCTCAGTGCCCCGGCCTCACTACGAACCGATGATTGTCCCGAACTCCCCTACGCTTCCGTCAGTCGCCACGCTGCGGTGCTGCCAGATAGGACAAATTTGACGCGCGGCTTCCCTAGTTTGGCCTTGATTGGTTAGCTCGGGGGGGCGTCACCCCCGAACGTCCGCGCGGCCTTGCCATTTCATTCGCTTCTTAGAGTGCTCTTCAACGTATCTGAAATCCCCCTTGCTCCTTGATGCGCAGGGTCCTTGTTTGCATCGCCGACATTAACCCAGTTGCCTTCACGCTGGCATGCTAATTGCGGCGACCCCAGGAGTCAAAAACCCCAAAAGCTTTGACTCTCGCGGGAGAGAAAGGTCGTTACATCATGAGCAGAAATAGATGTTTTTTGTTGATTTTTGCCGTCTTGCTTTTGCCAGTTCGGACATGGGCCGGGACCCTCAATATCGGTGACATTCACGCCGACCCGATGGATGCCATCAAGAGGAGTACGCCGCTCGCAAAATATCTCGCGAAGGAGTTGCAATCGGAAGGGATCGATGAAGGGAAAGTAGTCGTGGTAAGGAGTATTCCTGAAATGGGCAAGTTGTTGAGAGAAGGGAAAATAGATCTCTTTATCGACAGCCCCTTCCCCGCCCTGGCGGTAAGCCGGCTGGCCGACACAAAATTTTTGCTTCGCAGATGGAAAAAGGGATTGGCGGAATATCGCGCGGTGATTTTCGCCCTAAAGGACGGCGGAGTTGCCCGGCTGGAAGATCTCAATGGCAAGCTGATTGCCTTTGAAGAGCCCACTTCAACCTCTACTTATTTCTTGCCCAAGCTCGTGATGGTTCAGAAGGGATTAAAATTGGTCGAGAAGAAGGGCGCTTCTGATTCGGTAGGTCCTAACGAGATCGGTTATGTTTTTGTCGGCAGTGATCCGAACACCATATTTTGGGTGTTGCGGCGACGAGCAGCAGCGGGGGTCGCGAATCAGCAAAACTTTTCGCTCGAAGCAAGGGGACATCTCGATGACCTAAGGCGCATCCATGAGACGTTCAATATCCCCCGTCAGATCGTCAGCTATCGCGTCGATCTGAATCCGAAGCTGCTGGCAAAAATAAAGGAAACGTTGATCAAAATGGATCAATCCGAAGAAGGGAGAAAGGCGCTTCGGGAGTCCGACAACACGACGAAGTTCGATGAGTTGCCGGAAGGTTCCATGACTCCTTTGCTAAAATCAGTCAAGTTCATAGAATCCGAATTCGGCATCAAATGAGATTTAGCATCCGCTTTAAACTCCTTCTCTTCAGCTTCTTTATCATACTGCTCGTGGGAGGCGGCATATCGCTCTATGGGATTTATCAAGGCCGCCAACAGATCCTCAATACATTTCAGGAAGAGGCGGTAGAAACGATTGCCATGATTTCCCGGCATATCGCGAGCGATCTTTATTATCTGAATGTCGGGGGGCTGCGCCAACGATTGGAAAATACCCACCTCAACCCTGATTTCAGTTTTATTTATGTGACCGATGCCGACGGCTTCGTCCTAGCCGATGGGACTCGGAGAAACGCGATGCGCGACTCGCAATTGGCTGATCCATTCAGCAAGGATATGATGCGAGCGGACAACTGGATATGGAGAATGGAAGACAGGATCCTTAAAGTCGGCGGCCCTATCCTTACCGCAGATGAGACGCGCATCGGTTTCTTGCAGATGGGTTTCTCGCTCAAGAACGCGCGTACGATTATCCGGCAGACGACTGCAACCAGCCTCTTTATTACGGCCCTGTGCCTGGGCATCGGCGCCGTTTTAGCCGTTTTTCTCGCAACGAGCTTCACCCGCCCTATTTTGAACATCACCCATGCGGCCCGAGAAATCGGCAACGGAAAACTAGATACTCGTGTTCGAATGAGAAGGAGCGATGAACTAGGCCTGTTGTCGGAATCCGTTAACCAGATGGCGATCAATTTGACAAGGAATATCCAGCGCATTCAAGCCCTCCACGAAATCAACCTCGCTACCACGTCTACCCTGGTCCCTCAGGAAGTCTTGGAAAGCCTCTTGAGCAAAGCTGCCCAACTGCTCCCCTCATCCGCCGTGACCGTGACGCTATGGAACCGGGAGACCAAAGAGCTGGTCCCGATAACATGCCGCAATCTTGACGAAGAGGAATGGAAAGCGTCCTGGAGCAAAATCGCTCCGACTGCCGTGGGCGAGCTCATTGACAAGCCACAGCCTGTCATTAGCGAAGACATCCAAACGGATCCGAGAACCTCCGATCCATCGTTCTTTGTAAAGAACGGTCTGATCTCTTTTCTCGGACTGCCATTGATCGCGCACGGTAACGTGCTCGGAGTTCTTTGCTTTCATTTCAAAGAAAGACACGCCTTTACGGCTGAAGAGACTGCGTTTCTTTCCGATCTCGCGGGCCACGCAGCCGTGGCGATCCACAACTCTCAACTGTATGAGCGGATCAAGATGCAGGCGGTGGAGCTTGAAAAAGCGGACCGCGCAAAAACTGAGTTTCTCAGCGTTGTGTCGCATGAGCTGAGGACTCCGCTCAATGTAGTCATGGGCTACACCCAGCTCATTTACGATGGGAATTTCGGCGAGATCGGACTCGAACAGAAAGTCGGATTGGGGAAGGTTCTGAATCAATCTCACTGCCTGTTGACCATGATCAATGGAATCCTGGAGGTGACCAGAATCGAGGTAGGCGAAGCCAGGGCGCAATGGCATGAGGTCGAACTGCAAGATCTTTTGGACGATCTAAGGTCGATCTACTCGATTCCGTCAGGAAAGAAGGTCGAACTGGTTTGGGACTATCCTCAAGACTTGCCCGTCATGGAAACCGACCGCGACAAGCTTAAACAGGTCCTGCAAAACCTGATCAACAATGCGCTCAAGTTTACTGAGGAAGGCCGCATCACCTTGTCGGCGCGTTACTGCGGCGGAAAGAACAACGTGCAGTTCAAAGTCACCGATACGGGAATCGGGATCGCGGAGAAAGACCTTCCAATTGTGTTCGAGAAGTTCAGGCAGGTCGATAGTTCAGAAACGAGGTCATTCGGCGGCGTTGGTCTGGGCCTTTATATTGTCAAGACTTTTACGGAAATGCTCGGCGGAAGTGTCGGGATCGAGAGCGAACTGGGCCACGGGACCGCGTTCACAGTCATCTTACCGTGTGGAAATCATCGTCCACTGCGTTCCGGTTCTCCACAAGCAAGCGTTTCCAGCCACATCTAAGCTTTTCGAAATCAACTCTGTTTCAGGT
>JBOHVR010000642.1:0-2529 GCA_050735755.1 Binatia bacterium | reverse complement strand
GTCGCGATCGAAGTTTTGTTGCGAATTGCTCTGGGGCTGCGGTTTCTATCCAGCGGTGCGAGCAACGTTCGGCGCTGGCCCCACGCGGTTGGCACCGCGCGCAGCGTTTTTCCGAAGGGAACAATGTTTTTTGCCTTTATTGGCGTAGCGTTTATGGTCTTGGGCGGGATTGGCGTCGCCGCGGGCTTTCAAACCCGAATCGCCGCAGTCATGATCGCGATTTTTCTCATTCCCACTTTTGGAATACAGCGGCACCACCTCCGCGCGCGTCCGAAAATCCTGCAGAGGATACTAAGCGCTCTGCCCGAAAACGGCCCGAGGGATGAGCTTCGCCGGTTGGGGAGAGACGCCATACACGCGGCCGAGACGGCGTGGCAGGCAAACGTCATCTTTCTCCTCGTGGCCCTGTTCTTCGCCGTCCGCGGTTCGATCGCCTTCGGAATTGATAACCTCTTCGGGTAGGCCTATTTTGTCTTTCTTGGCGCCCGACTGCGTTCGAGATCGATACCGGCTCCAGCGGCCGACCCGACGCATCTAAAGCAAGGACGACCAGCGATCCAGCGAAAACCATTCACCCACATGACGTTCCGACGTTTTGACGTCGAAACGTCAACAGGCCCAGCCCTCTAACGCCATCGGCATCAGCCGCCGGCCCTCGCGATCGCAACGGGGACTTTTTACTTCTCTCCCTCTCTCTCGGCATCCGCTTCACGCCGGCTCGTCGTGCGGCCGCGCAAAAAAGAGTTACGGAATAACCGCTATGGCATTTATCTCCAGCAGCAGCTCCGGTCGCGCCAAAGCAACCACCTGGACCATGGTGCTGGTCGGAAAATTGGACCCTAAGAGTTCTCGCCTCACTTCGTTGATGTCCCGATGGTAACGAACATCGGTCGTGAATACGCTCATCGAGACAAGGTCGTTCAATGTCCCGCCGGCGGCCTCGATGGCGCGTTGAATTTTTTCGATCACATACCGTGTCTGGGCGCGAACATCTCCGACGCCCACAACATGACCTTGGGGATGTGAGGCAGTCTGACCGGCAATGAATACCATTCGGCCCGGTTGGGCAATGGCTACCAGCGAATAACTGCCGCGCGGTACCGGTAGTCCTTCAGGATTCAGCGTTGTCTTTCCCATTGAATCTCCTCCTTTGTTTTGAGCAAGAGCGATGACGAGTGGCTCGAACCCTGAACCCGATTCTTGTTACGTAATGACGCCGTGTGCGCGCAGATCGCTCAGCTCCGCCGGCGTTAAGCTCAGGAGCATCCCGAGCACCTCGTCCGTGTGCTCGCCTATGGCGGGCGCGTCGTCGCGAATGCCGGCGGGTGTCGCGGATAGATGAATCCACGGCGCCAATAACTTGGCCGGACCCGCGGTCGGATGATCGCGCTCAATGAACGCTTGCCGGGCTTTAATGTGCAGATCTTCGAGCACCTCGGCAGTCGAAAGGACCGGCGCGCCAAAGTAGTCGAGGCCGCGCAGCGCTTCCCATAATTCCTGCCGGGTCTTCCCCCGCGCCCATCCTTTGATCATCTCTTCCAGTTTGGCCCGGTGCTGCCGGCGCGCGGGCGCGGTGACAAAACGGGCATCCTTCACGAGATCTTCTTGGCCCATCAGATGCGCGAGCTCTGCCCAAACGGCGTCGGTCATGTCGGGAATGCGCAGCGTGAAATAGCCGTCGGCTACTTGCGTCGGCCAGTTGCCGACGTTGTTGCCGGTAAAATACTCGTGCATCGAGCTCACCATGAATCCGAGAAGCGCCTCTTGCATGGAGACCACGATCTTCTGGCCCTCGCCGGTCCGCTCCCGCGCGTGCAGCGCCGCCAAGATTCCTAGCGCCATGCTGACACCTGCAGCCTCGTCGCCGATGCCCAGAGCTTTGGTCCCCGGGGCGCCGCTGTAACCCCATGACGTCTGGGTCCATCCGGTCATGCCGTTGTTAGACTGGGCGGTGCTGCCGTAGTTCGCATAAGGTCCCCAGTCGCCATAACCGCGCGAGCAGGCATAGATCAGCCGCGGGTTAAGCGCTTTAAGCGAATCATAGTCCAAGCCGAAATGCACCATCGTCCCTGTATGGAAGTTCTCCACCAGCACGTCGGCGCGCGCGATGAGCCGGCGCGCCAGATCTATGCCCCGTTCGGTTTTTAGATTGAGCACGACGCTCTTCTTATTCACGTTGATCCACAGAAATTCATAGGCGTCTTTGGCAGTGTCGCCCGCCATCCATGACCGGCGAAAGCCGTCGCCGCTCGGAGGCTCGATCTTGATGATTTCCGCTCCCAGATGTCCGAGCAGCATCGTGCAGAACGGTCCGTTCAGGGCGTGGGTGAAGTCGATCACGCGCAGGTCTTGAAGAGCTCCAGGCATGAGTACCTCCTTTTGGACAGGAACTGGACGCGAGGCGGCAGGTCCATCGTCCTCTTAACGGACCTTATACATCAGCATATTTTTCGTTCAAACACATGTGCTTCAGGTTTCAACTATACGCGGTAGTTGGCTAAAACGTCCTTCGGCTTCGTGGTCGCGGAG
>JBOHVR010000641.1:0-4873 GCA_050735755.1 Binatia bacterium | reverse complement strand
GCTCTGGCAGTTCTACATCCAACTGGCCGAGATCGAGGCCGCGTTCCATCAGTAAAAAGAACGGTGAACAGGGCCAATTTGGAAAACTCGCGACGATCTCGTTCGATGGCGTGATCGGAATCCAACCCATCACTTCTTGTCCGGCAAAGAAACCGGAGACAAGGAAAACCAGTGCGGTGGAGAGGACGCTTCGCCGGGCGCATTTCGAGAGGAGGACAGAAATAAGCAGCGTAACTGCCGTGTGGGCTACTCCGATCCTCTGACTTTGCTAATGACCTTGTCAGAACTAAATGTTTGAATTTGCAAAAACGGCAAGAGAGAGAATCTGTAAGGCGGCCTAACTAGCGGAATGTTTACACATAATGACCGATAGGGACCTATAGTGCCGGTATGTTGTGACTTCTGAAAATCCTCGTGTCGGCAGTTCGATTCTGTCCCTGGCCATATTTCCTCCCCAGCTAATTCAAGAAGTTAGAGTCCCTCCCGGCAAATGCAAAAACCTCAGGCGGGCTAAACTGTGGCTGCTTCGTGGCTGTGCGTCTCAATTCGCTCCGCGCCCTCTGAAAAGTAGCCGCTTAGCTCGGCTGTTGCCGGTCCCTTGGCGTAACGGCGGTGCCGAGCAGCCCGAGAGCGCCCACGGCGAACAACATGATGGTGGCAGGCTCGGGAATGGTTGCCGGACCGGAAAGGGCAAAATCTTGTACGAAATCGGAAGCCAGAAACCACGGCTCGGTTTCATTGCTTCGCGCTGCGATGACTCCACCGCTAAGGTCCAATAACTGACTGCCCCAGGCCCAGTCGTTAGTCATGCCGGTGGAGGTTTCGTTCACGATTGAGAGCCAGAATGTGGTGTTTGGGTTGACTGTGATGGGTGAAATGTTCATTGAATATTCGAAAAGGTCATCTGAAAATATGTTTATCCCTGTATTCGTGCGCCCTGGGTCACCGATGGATAGAGAAATGATGGGTGTTGAGGCGGGAGTCTCCCCGCCATCGGCGAAGATCTGAATAGAAAAGTTATCTGGCTCGATCGGAGCGTTACCCGCGTAGACCCCCGTCCAGTGAATACCCGTGATGACATTCAAGCCTGCCTTTAAGCTAAAGTCGTCCGCGATAAACTGGGGGGTGCTGGGATCGCTGAATACGCCGTTATTGACGGTTGCGGCGTTATCATAGATCACTAACGCATGCGCGGTAGCTTGCCAAAGTAGGACCAAGCCGAACAATCCTCTGAGCACGTTCTTCATGCCTTGCCTCCGGTTTCGTAGTTATGAAGAGCCTCGTCAATGCCCTTGCACTTCCCGTTGGTAAGGTGTTTATAGGGTATATTAAGGAAGTCTTCAAGATACTTAAGAGTATAACAGAATTTAAAGGAACGCCGCCAAAGACTCCCCGCGATAGCCATCGACCTTGGCTTTGAAAGCACTCCCAGGGGTTGTTATTTGCCATTTGCAATGCCGCCTGCTGCTTGGTGGAGCATCCCAGGGTTAAGAAAGGGTCGGCGGTCGGCCTAAGCGCGTGCGGCTTTTGTCCCTGAACACGCGCTGAAATTGGCCCGTGGGCGGAAGGGGACACCGCGAGCGCGCAAATTATTGAGAGGTTTCGCGCCGTGTGCTATGGTCGTGCCGCAA
Source organism: Binatia bacterium (assembly GCA_050735755.1). GTDB lineage: Bacteria > Desulfobacterota > Binatia > UBA9968 > UBA9968 > DATMAM01. The sequence goes on along the minus strand of JBOHVR010000641.1, from coordinate 3,242 downwards.
AAACGAGTTGGGCATTCAAGAGGATCCCAAGTCGTCAAAGACGAAATGTGGCTTATTTATGGCTAACCGATTAGCGGCAACCAACGTTTGGAAGGTAATCGGAGGGTTTTTACGCACTATTTTCAACCCCGCGTCCCCGCCTCGCACAAAGTGCCGGTTTTGGGCCGCCTGCGAAGAAAAATTTCCTCGCGCGACTGCTCCTCCCGCCACACTTCGCGCGGCCAGGCTCTTTGAAAACTTGCAGGTTTCAAACCGAAGCGGTAACATCAAGACCGTGAATTTCTCTGACCTGTCGGCTTTCTTAATGTTCCATGATCTGATAACTGTTTGGCCTTGAAACGGGGCGCCGGCCGTGTTTGGCCGTCCGAAGGTGGACTGCTTGGCGGCTTAGCGGAAATTTTTTCGGGATCTCAGTGGCGGAAGCTTTAAAAGCAAGTTTTTATCGTATATGGTTACGGACAAAATTAAGAAAATTTACTTATGTAAGGAGGTAAACCCATATGGCGCTGCATATCGGAGAAGAAGCTCCCAATTTTACCGCGGAGACGACGGAAGGAACCGTCAATTTCCATGAGTGGATTGGCAATGGTTGGGCCATCCTATTTTCGCATCCGAAGGATTTCACCCCGATTTGCACGACCGAGCTCGGGTACATGGCCGGTCTCAAGGCGGAATTCGCGAAGCGGAACTGCAAGATAATCGGCCTCAGCGTCGATTCGGTGTCCGATCACAAAAGGTGGTCCAAAGATATCGAGGAAGCTTCGGGGCATGCGGTGAACTATCCGATGATCGGTGACTTTGATCTCAAGGTCGCCAAACTCTACGATATGCTTCACCCCAACGCGAGCGGCACGGCCGAGGGACGAACTCCAGCAGATAATGCGACAGTGCGCTCGGTGTTCGTGATCGGACCGGACAAGAAGATCAAGCTGACGCTCACCTATCCGATGTCGACCGGCCGCAATTTCGACGAGGTGCTGCGCGTGCTGGACTCGATTCAGTTAACCGCTAAGCATCCGATTGGCACACCGGTCAACTGGAAGCAGGGTGACGACGTCGTCGTTGCCGCTTCGGTTTCGGACGAAGACGCAAAAAAGAAATTCCCCGGCCGCTTTAAAGCACTGAAACCCTATCTCCGGTTCGTGGAGCAACCGAAGTAGAAGCAGCTTCTTGACTGACTTCGAAGAGGCGCCAAAGGGCGCCTCTTTTTTTAGCGTCAAAGCGCACAAAAACTTTTAACCAAGGAACAGCCGATGCAAGAGGCAAAAATCATTGATGCAGACGGGCACGTGCACGAAAGAGATTCTGATGTGCGCGCATTCATGGATGAACCGTACCGCGAAAGAAAGGGCTCGCTGCTGCCGAGTGACGAATGGAACGGGACGATGTACGGGAAGCTCGGAAAAGAAACCCACGATGTTCCGACTCGTTTGCGAGATATGGACACGGAAGGAATCGATTTGTCGGTACTGTTTCCCACGAGTGCATTTCACGTCACTAGACTTCCCGAAAAAGATTACGCCGGAGCCTACTGCCGGGGATACAATGACTGGATCGCAAGCGTGTGCAGGCAAAGCCCGCGGCTAAAAGGAATTGGGTTTGCCCCTTTTCAGGATGTGCCCGCTGCCGTTGCCGAGGTGAATCGCGCTATCACGAAACTTGGCCTCGCGGGCATTGCAGTGGCGACGTATGGAATGAAAAACCATCTCGGCGAGCCCATGTTTTGGCCGATCTACGAAGAGCTGCAGCGATTAAACGTACCCTTGCTGGTGCACAACTCGCGCGGGGGACCCGCAGGTGAGATTCGTTTCGATACTTTTTTATTCAAGCACACCGTGGGCCGGCCGTTCGAGACGATGCTGGATTGCGCCGCGCTCATGTACGGCGGCATCCCGGAAAAATTCCCGAACCTCAGGATTGCGTTCTTGGAATGTGGCGTGGGCTGGGTGCCCTACTGGATGGACCGGATGGATGAAGAGTGGGAAAAGCGCAAGTCCGAAGCGCCGCTTCTGAAAGGCCAACCCGGCGAGTACATGCGGCGCGGCAGGTGGTTCTTTGCCACCGAGCCGGAAGAAGCCAGCCTGCCGTACGCGATCGAGCGAGTCGGAGAGAACAACATTATTTTCGCCTCGGACTACCCCCACTGGGATGGAATGTTCCCTTACGTGGTCTCCACCATCCGAGGGCGAAAAGATATCTCTGAAGATTCAAAGAAAAGGATTCTCGGCGACAACGCAAAGAGGCTTTACGGGTTTGTTGAGCGATGATAGTCCTGCGTGTTTTTCACTATTGTTGATCTCATTACTTCCTAGCAGCGTCATCGGCCCGCGGAAAGCCATAGGCTTCGACGATCTTTTTCTGATATTCCGGCGTCTTTAAAAAGTGGTTCCAATCGACATTGGACAACTTCTTCCCTCGTGTAGCCTGTTCCTGAACGGTCCCCGAGACAAAGACCGAACCCTCGTAGGGACCCTGTTCGTCAAGAACCTTTTGACCTTCGGGGGACGCCAGGAACTCCAGCCACAAGAGAGCAGCATGCGGGTGTTCAGCGTTATTTAGAACTCCCTGAGCTTCGTTAAGGCGGGTGGGAACCGGCTCCACGATCCTGTAAGCCAAGCGACCGGCCTTATCTTTATTTTGTGCTCTGAGAATAGAATCGAAATTGGGGCCTAAGTGCAGAGCGTGCTCGCCGGCGAGCAATTGCGCCAGGCCGCCAGTGTGTCCTCTGATCCAGACCGGCTTCTGGGCCGCTAGTTTGCGGCCGAAATCCAAGGTCTTTTCCAGGCCCCACGCCGGCACGAGAGCGGCCGTATTCAGGGGCCGAATATCGAGCAGGAATTTCTTGTCCTTAAATTCCGGCTTGAGAAAATCCTCCCAGGTATTCGGTACCTTCTCCGGCGGGATAAGCGCTTTATTGTAAGCCACGGCTTGCACGCCGCTTCCTATGGCCACTACGTTCCGCGTATTCGGATCTATCATCTGAAGCGGAATCTGGAGAACTTTGTGCTGCGCCATTCCATACATGTCAAATTTCTTCTGGTGGGGAAGATACTCATTGTAGTAGTCGGAAATGAGATCGTTGACGTCTTGGTTTTTGGTCAGCCCCGCCTTTAACTCCTCGAGCAGGCGCAGGTAGATCTCACCGCCTCTCACACCCACGACGCGGGTCTCAATGAAAGGATATTTTTTCCTGAAGGCAGCGTTCACAGGATTTAGAACGTCGTCCGACAAAGAGACAACAA
>JBOHVR010000640.1:0-3763 GCA_050735755.1 Binatia bacterium | reverse complement strand
ACCAAGGTGCCTCTGAGCGGAAACTCGGAGAAAGCCAGCGAGCTGTTTGAACAAAAGACCAGTCCTATCGATGAGCCCGGAAGTTTAAAAAACCGTTCGTTCCTAGGGGAAAAGGTCCATGCCAATCGCGGAGGTGAAATCATGAGTTATAAAATCAAATCACTGCCAATTTGGATGCTGCTCGGGGGAATCGGCTGCGCATGGCTCACTCCCGATCCGGCTCACGCTCAAACCCCTTACTACGCGGGAAAAACGATCACTATACTTCGGGGTGGAAGACCGGGAGGCACAGGGGACATGCAAGCCAAGGCCCTCATACCTTATTTGAAAAAAAATATCCCCGGCGAGCCGACTATCATCATCGAGAACATGCCCGGCGCCGCGGGAATGAAGGCCGTAAATTATGCGTATACAACAGCCAAGCCCGACGGTCTCACGATCACCGCCGTCGGCTCCGGCTTGGCCGCCGGTCCGATCCTCGGCTTGCCGGGAGTAAAATACGACCTCGATAAACTCATCTATTTGGGCTCGACCGAAAGCGGCGATCCGTACATCTTTGTAAGCCGGAAAGAGGCGGGATTCGATAGCCTGGAAAAACTGCGCGCGGCTTCGGGAGTCAGAATTGGCGCGCAGACCGTGGGCCACGCGATTTATATCAGCGGGCGCATATTCGCCTATTTGCTTGGCCTCAAAGATCCGAAAATGGTCGTGGGTTTCGGCGGCCCGGAGTTGGATATCGCTCTGGCGCAAGGAGAGGTTGACTTGAGAGCGAACAGCGCGGATACGGTCGTGCGCCGAAATCGTGAGGCGCTGGAAAAAGGACAGTTCCGTGTTCATGCGACGATCACGATTCCAAAGGGGAAATTTCATCCGCGCTTCGCCGACGTACCGGAGCTGGAAACTTTCGCCAAAAATCAGAACGAGCGCCGGTTGGTGAACCTGTTCCGCACTTTTCTTTACCCGCGCTGGCCGTATGTCCTGCCGCCGGGAACTCCGGCTGAGATCGTAACGATCCTGCGCGGCGCTATGGCGAAGGCGTTTAAAGATACTGGATTTCACAAGGAATTCAAAAAGCTCATGGCCAGCGAACCAACTCCGCTGACGGGCGAGGAAGTCGAAACCGCGATTCGGGAACTGCCTCGCGACTCCGAGACCATCAGCCTCTACAAGAAGATGGCGGAGGCCGGCCCGATCCCTCCTCGTTAGTGGCGCCACAGGACATTTAAAAAAGGGGCTAGCCGAAGAGAAGATTTCAACTTTTCAATCCTGCGTCCAATCCCAGAAATGATGACCGGTACCCGGCAAGATCGGACGATTGCGTCGGGTCACAGTCGCTCTGCAACTCACCCACCCGCGATCGAGATCAATCGCAGCGGCGTCACTTGCGCCGAGAGATTGAGATTTCCCCGTTAAAATTTTTGTCGCGTGAGAGGCTCACAACATTGAATTTGCAGGATCAAGCTCAGATAAATGAGAGGGTCCGCAGACTGACCCTCACCAATTCTGTAATCGGGATTTCCATAGCTGGAATTTCTACCAGGGTATTCATGATCTCCGTGCCTACGCTGGCAGCGGCTTTGGAAACGGACATCCTCGGGATTTCTTGGGCCCTCATCGTTTATCAGATGGCCGGGATCGGGTTGGGCGTCGTTTGCGGACGCCTGGGGGACATCTACGGCCATCATAAGGTGTACGGCTTTGGCATGGCCGTGATGGCCGTGGGGTCGCTTCTCTGCGGGCTCTCACAGGATGTCTACCAGTTGATTCTGTTTCGATTCGTACAAGGAGTTGGCGGTGCGATGATTCAGTCTTCCGGCCGTACCTTGGCCTTTAGGGCAATGCCCCAGGGATCCGAGGGGAAAGCCCAGGGACTGATGGCCATGTCACACCAGTTTGGTTTTTTTGTCGGCCCGCCCCTCGGCGGTCTCATCATTGATTGGGTTCACTGGCGCGGGATCTTCTTCTTATTGTTTCTGCCGAGTTTGGCTGGAGCGGCGCTCTGCTTTACGACCGGACGCTGGGTTGCGCCGTCCACAGCGCGATATCAATCGATCGATTATCGCGGAGCGTTGCTCTTCATCGGATTAACGATTCTCGCTACCATGCTCCTGGATCAAAAAATCGCTGAGGTCTTGGGCGCCGGGAGTCAAGCGCTGCTAGGTTTGGCTATTGCTGGAACGCTGTGGGGTTTCATTGCCCACGAGAAAAAGACGCGGAACCCGATGATCGATCTGTCTTTTTTTTCGGTCCCCGCTTTTGGCTACGGCTCGGTTGGCCTGCTCATGTGCTGCATCACGCAAGGCCTGACTACGTTTGTCACGCCCTTCTATCTTCAAGACGTGCTTAAGCTGTCGCCGACGTTCATGGGGATGATCTTTCTCGCGCCGTCGCTCTTCAGCATGGTGCTCTCGCCTGTGAGCGGCGCCTTGACCGATCGTATCGGCGCGCGCTTCTTATTGATCGTGGGCGTGCTAATCCTGATGGCCGCCTTTTTCATTGGCGCTAACCTGCGAGCGGACTCCCATTGGCTCTGGCCGACCATACTGCTTGCGCTTACAGGCATCGGATCGGCCTTTTTTAATACGCCATCACAGGCGGTTATCATAAGTTCGCTCCCTAAGGAACATTGGGGTACCGCGATCGGCATTATCAATGGGATCTTTGGGCTGGGGCACATGCTTGGCATCTCGCTAAGCGGAATTTTTCTGACGCTGGCCTTCCGATATTATTCAGGGGTTCCGGGGACAACGCCCAGCCCTGGGGACACCCAAGTCTTCGTCGCTTCGATGAATGTGACGTATCTATTTGCCCTAGGTATCAGTGTCATTCCGTTGCTGACTTCACTCAAGAGCAAGAAAATCAGTGAACGGAGCGCAAAATGAGAGTCAAAAATTTTTTCGCTCAGGAATCGTCGAAAGCCTCGAAGCCGCGCTTGCACTGGCGGGGAGCACTCGCTACGCGGTCAAGCACGGCTCTCCGGCACTGGGCTTCAAAGGAGGACATCGTGGCGAAAGCAAAGATCGGTTTCATCGGCTCGAGTGCGCCGTCGAGCCCGCATCACGATAGCTTCAGGGCTTTTATCCCCAGCGATATCGACTTCACTTTTGTGCAAGAAGCAGGCGCCGGCGGCTCGCTTTGGGATGCCAAGGGCAAGCTCGATGCACTGATTCAGCAAGCGCGGGAATGGATCGAGCAAAACAAGTGGGATGGGCTGATTATCAGCGGCGCGCCCAAAGAAGTGCTTAACCCGGGCATGACGTCGCGTCTGGCGGCGGATTTAGAAGTTCCCGTGGCCACCGCGCTGCGATCGTCTGCTGCCGCGATAAAGGCGTTCGCGGCCAGACGCATACTGCTGATGACGCCCGTGGATGACCCATTGAAAGATTTGTATCGCGACTATCTTGCCGCATTTGACATCGAGGCGGTCAATCCGCCGCAGATTTTGCGCGCTCACACCGACGCGCAGAAACTGGCGCCTGAAGAAGTCGCAACCATGACGCGGGAAACCTTCGCGGCGAGCTCGAACATCGAGGCCATCTACTTTCAAGGCGCTTTGCTTGATCCGCTGAAAGTGTTGGACCGGCTGGAGTCGGAGCTGCAGGTGCCGATTGTCGCCAGCAATCCCGCGATGCTGTGGGTTATTCTCTCCAAGGTCGGGCTCAGCTACAAAATTGCGGGGTATGGCAAGCTGCTCGCGACCTGGCCGGCCTTACCCGCCGGCGTCTGGTGAATTTTGTTTTACGGAAGCGCCAGGGGAAGAAGG
>JBOHVR010000639.1:0-5752 GCA_050735755.1 Binatia bacterium | reverse complement strand
GTTCAAACCGTTCAAAGGTTCAAGTCGGAGATGAAGGTGAGCTACGAAAACATTCTAACGGAACGCCGGGATCGTGTAGCCCTGATTACGCTCAATCGTCCGGAAAAGTTGAATCCGATAAGCTATGAGATGGCATGTGAGCTGGACGAGGAATTGACCCAAATCGAAAACGACGACGCTCTGGATGTCGTCATCCTCACCGGTGCGGGCGATCGCGCATTCTCCGCAGGCGGTGATATTCCTCAAATGGCCGGCATGACCAGCGAGGACTTGGCCGCCCGGCAAGCAAGTCGTAACCGCGCCACCTGGCACCTGGCCTCATATTCGAAACCGATCATCGGCGCCATTAACGGTCTCGTCTATGGGGGCGCGGCCCAGCTCACCACGATGCTGGACATTCGAATCGGTTGTGAGCGGACAGAGTTTCGCTTTCTGGCAGCGCGCTACGGCCGCGTTAATTCAACGTGGTCGCTGCCGCTTATCGTGGGCACGCCCAAAGCGAAAGAATTGCTTTATACGGGACGCGCGGTCGGCGCCGAAGAGGCCGAACGCATCGGCTTGCTGAATCAGGTGGTCTCTTCCGCAAAGCTGCGCGACTCGGCAATCGAGATGGCACGGATGATCAGCAAAAACGACGCGCGCATGGTGCAAGGCATCAAGCGGCTGCTGCATGAGGACGTCGGCTTGACCTTGAAGGAGCGCTATGAAAGCGAGCGTCAAGCGCGGGCAACCTGGCTCAAATCGAATCACCCGCGCGAGGGATTCAAGGACTTTTTGAGCCGGAAAGGATACTCGTCGTAAAACCTTCCCTTTTGACCTCTACAGGCCTAAAACCCCGCAGCTTACTCAAGGAAGATTCATTCATTGTCCTCTACTTTCGAATCTCAGAACGCCTAAGGCGTGCCCAGCCTCTCTTTGATAACTCCTGCGAGGTTGATGATTGCCGCTCGCCCGTCGCCCCTAAACGAACTCCCGTGCATAATCGCGAGCGTCCGCGGGGCCAACGCCGCGAGCCTTCGTAGAGTGGTCTCTGTATAGGGAGTGTAGGGCATGTCATTCGCGAACGGGCCTGAAAGACTTGCAATGATCGATTCTCTTGCGCGTCCGACAACATCGGACTCTGTCAGGGCTTCAGGGTCACCCGGGTGAAAAAAGAGATCGGAGCACAAAAGCGTGCGGTCAGATTCCTCAAGGAAGAGGCCCGCGTCCCAGCAGTGCGGAACATGAGGGGTTGACAAGAATTGCAGCCGATGGCGGCCGATTTCGAGAACCTCGCCGTCGTTTAAAGAGCGCGCCGGTCTATCGGCAAAGTCGTTGACCATCACCATCGCGCCGACGAAACTACACACCGCCTGCGCGCGTGGCGCGACCCGCAGCCACTCGTTCAACGCCCCGCATTCATCAGACTCGAAATGGCTGAATCCGATCCAGCGCAGCTTCGAGGGCTCGACAACGGACGCCAGGGCTTCAAGCGTTGTTGAGAACATTTTCCTGAGTCCAGTATGCATGATGAACGGCTCGTCATCTCTGATAAGGAACTGGTTGAACTGAATACCGAAGTCGGGATGAAATGTCGAAATGCGAAAAACATCGGGAGCTATTTCAGTAACATTACTTTGCATTAAGCCTTTCCTTTCTTGTCGTGATTGCAGTGAGGCTATTTCCTTCGGAGACAAACAGTGTATCGCCATTAATGCTAAACGCGAGATCCGAGGTCAAACCCACCCCTGGTAAACCTAAACCCGGTTGCGAAGGTGCTGACCGCACCACTCGAATCGATCCTGAAAATGCTTTGGCTAATAGGATCGGTAACATAGATATGATTCCCGAAAGCCCCTCCCGGGGAAAGAGCAAGCCCATCGATCTCCATCTTAAAGCGCAACACTGTAACCGCGAATCCCGAGGGAACGACAATAGAAGCAGCCTTCGCCTGCCTCAGATTGCCAAAAAGCACGGTCAGAACAATGAGCCAGCCAGCACTCCATGTTTTCATCTCAGGTTCCTGTCACCTATTGAGTGTTACCTGGGCGCTCTTGAACCTTCGAATCTTGCAAACACACCTCCCGTATGAATTCAAACCGCAGGTCGAGTGGAGACTGTGCCTGATCGTTGACTGTGAACGCAATGGTGTATCTGCCCCTGCGCAGCGGCATGTCACCAACGTAATCAATGGACCGGAGGATCATCCCCCTGCAGGTCCCCTACGCTCGCCTCGATGTAAGGGTGTGCTGCATGCGCGCTCAATCTCGCGGTAGTCGGTGACAATATGTGGCGGGATTGTCCCGAAATTTTCACTCTGCGACGGGAAGCGAGCGCGGAGAGTCTCCAAAGGGAAGTTCACCTTCCGATTAACCCGACGTCTTCTTCAGCGCCACCGGCGGCCAGCCAAATCTTCATCGGATTGTTGGGTGACTCGAGAGCCAACGCATCCATTCGCTTTCGGACTTCTGAAACGGCGTCGTCGGTGGGCTCCGCTTGCGAGGCGAGCAACGCCTCAAGCTCGCGGCCGAGTGCACCAAATTTCGCTCCCGCGACCCGGTGCTTTTCGGCACGCTCCGAATAGCCAAGGAACGTCTGCAAGCTGGCAAGAACCGCGGCGACCACACTGGCCAGTCCCACAGAAATCTGAAGCCAAGGCTCAGGTTGTTTTTGAATAGTCGCGAATACAGATGTTCCAACGATCGTTGACAGTGCAATTACCGGAATTCCCAAAGAGTAACTTTTGCGGCGGAAGTGATCGGCGGAGAGATAGTGAGCTCTCTGCGTCACCGACACACGCTGATACCACATGCTGAGCAGTTCCCTTACTGTATTCATTGTCTTCTCTAAACGTCTATCGTATGGTCCTTATCCCTGATGCCGCGGAGGAATACAGGACACGTTCGAACTAAACCGTTCAGCGGACTTTATCCCCTTGCTATGAGAATTGTAAAGAAGCGAGAATGATGGAAGCGAGCAAATGGAAACAAGCTGATGCCGGGATAAGCCAGCGCTTAACGCGGCCGTGCCGCAGCCCTTTTCAATTTCTCTCGTCTAATTCATGTGTTCAAGGCGACCGAATTTACCCTGCTTTCGTTGCCTTCAACTATGCTGTCTGGCAGCTTGAGATGGGGAATGAGGGTTGTAGAGCGCAAGTCAAACTCCAAGGAGGATAGATCGTGAAAAAGAATACTTGGGTTCCGCCCGAGTTCGTTGCGAGGGAAAAGATCATCAAAGATTCCGAAGAGGTGCTGGCAATGCCGGATATTCCCGTCAGGAAAACGGAGGATGTCATTCGCATCCGCACGTTGGGCATGGATTGGGACATCGGCTTTACGGTTTATGAGCCGCAAGGTCCGACACGGATTCCGGTAGGGCCGGACGGCAAGAAGGCCGGATTTTTCATTCTCCACGGCGGCTCCGGCGATTTTAAGCAGATGGAACGGGTTTCTCTCGTGCTCGCGCAAAAGTTCGGCCATAGAGTCTTATCCGGCACGTTTCTAGGACGACTTTACCTGTTACGGCGCGGGTGTACATGTGTTCTGGCTGCCCGAGAAGGATCTTCCGGTTGGTATCGCCCCATCAGTGGTCCGATTGTGGCATGAAAGCATTATGAATGGTTATTTTGTCTAAATGCCATTTCGCCAAGGTGAAAAGGAGTAATCTATGTTGCTAGTCTTGCGCGCCCCGTCAATGACCCACCTTCCCTTCTATGCGGCCGAGGAAAAAGGATTTTTCCAGCAGCAAGGAGTCAGCGTGCGGTGCATTCATTCCCACGACGATCCGCAAAACATTGTTCAACTCATGCTGGAAGGTGAGGTGGCATTTTACGCTACAATCGTTGCGGCAGTGGAAGCGGCGATGCATGGCTGGGGCGAGCTGAGGGCGCTGTGCGCCACCATGCTTTCGAAGTATCCCTGTGCAGCGAGGACAGAAATCCAATCGTTGGCCGATCTGAAGGGCAAAAAAGTGATGGTGGGCGGCGGGCGCTCCTACAATGAGCTGATGTGGCTTTGTCGCTACTATGGCTGGCAAGCAGAAAGAGACCTCGAGATCGTTCGGGGCGAACTGTCGGATCGGGTCAAGGCTTTCCTCGACCCCACTTTTGCCGCGGTCTTTGGCCGTCCTCAGTACCTATTTTGGCTTAAAAAAGGCGGCTTTCATTTATTGCCGTACCCGGAAAACCGCGCCTGGGCGGAGGCGGGTCTGGCCACGAGCCTGGCGCTCATTAGAGAAAAGCCCGACGTAGTGCAGAGAGTAGTGAACGCCATCGTTATGGCGACGGAATACCTGAAACAACATAGAGATGAGGCCGTGAACGTGGCCCGGAAAAACGTTCCTTATCTGACTCAGGAAGCCGCGGAAGGAAACTACGACGTGTTTAGAGAGTGGTATTCCTATGACATCAGCGAAGGCGCCATCGCTCACCAGGCCGAAGTTTTCGGCATGGCGAAAAATCAGTTTCGTCCCGTCAAGCTGGACGAAGTCGCTGATCTCTCATTCTTGCAGAAAACGCTAAGGCAAATAAACCTTAGCCAGCAATACGGATGACGTGAAGGCTGAGAGGCTAAGGCCAACAAGCGTGGCGAGCGGAGCCGAAGGTCCGTCTCAAGCCGGATGTTACGCGGCTTTCTCATGTCGCGCGAAGCCTCCGATGGAAGCACGCGTTTTTTTGTTGAGCATCGAGGCCGACAATCACTGTGAACTGCGAGCCACCTCATCAAACCGATACGCTCCACAGTAGTCGTGGTCATGGACTGAGGCCACCAGGTGCGGACTCTGAATAGGCCTCGCGGACCAGAACTGACCGGACCCGGCGCTTGGCTGGCTCCAAGGCGATTGAGTTTCCTGCGGACCTCTTCCGTGCCGCTGGGAATAACGAGCAGCCCTAGGTTAGGTTAGGTTGGTGTCGATGTTGTGCGTCTCCCGGATGTCTATCGAATCGTCAGGAACTATCTCAGGAAGCCACCCTCGGTGGAACGCACCGTCGGCCCTGGCGGCGTTCACGTCAGAATAGTGCGACTCGAAGTCTTCAGAGAATGGGCCTACGCATCCGAGAACCGCAATAGCTATCGCACCGATTAAGAACCCTCGCGTATTACTCACGTCCGCGTAACCTTGGCGGTCAGCGGCGCGATCGGCGGGTCCGCTGGAGTGCGGTGTTAGACCGACGCGCTATGCCGTAGGGAGCGAGCTCCTCTCGGACTGCCTGGCGCACTACGTCGAGAGTCGAACGGCGATGGACATACTCAAGCAAGGCGTCGTTGATAAGGGTCTGGTAGTTCCCTCCCCCCGCTGTGTCCACGAGACTCCGAAAATACTCCAGGACGGCATTGTCCAGCCGGATGGATATCTTCGTCTTTCCTGGCTCAGGCTTAACGATGGCACCGCGCTTCGCACGCGAGAAGTCGATATCGCGGTATTTATCAGCTACGACCTTCTTCATAGCGCATCCTCTGGCGTTTGTTCGCCTTCCAAGCTGAAATCACTCTGATGATATCCGGCTCGCGGTACGTATAGACGACGACAAGCAGGTTTCCAAGATTGCTGAGGCCTAGAGTCACAAAGCGTGGCTCTTCCACCGCGTCAGGATCTTCACGGGTCAGAGCGAATTCGTCCTCCAGAACTGTGACCGCCTCAGCGAAACTGACCCGGTGAGTGCGTTGGTTCGCTGCCGCTTTGGCCGGATCCCATTCGAACCGCACTCCCATAGTGTATAGACGATTGTCCTCCGGCGCAATTGGTCTAACGTGAAGGCTGAACGGGCAAGGCC
>JBOHVR010000638.1:0-6964 GCA_050735755.1 Binatia bacterium | reverse complement strand
ATCCGCCACCGATGTAAAGGCCGTCGGCCTCGGGGTACCGTTTAAATGCGGTCGCGCCGAAGCGGTAGGACAGGTCCAATCCCTCTTGCACGCCCATGCCTTCGAAATCTTTCGGCGTCATCACGTGCGTCGACCAGCCGGCGACGTTGATCCCCTCGCGCGCGAAGAACTTCGCGAGGTTCTCATTCATCGGATCGGTCCACTTGTTCGCCAACGCGATGTTCTTGAGCCCGAGGCGCTTGGCGCCAGCCACCATGCTGAGCACGTTGGCGGTTGTCGGGATCCCCGTCGCCTCGCGCATGCGGCCGAGCTGCTCATCGAGGAAGTCCGGGCCCATCACGCAAGGCAGCGGCACGCCGCCCTGCACGATAAGGTCCACGTCATACTTCGCCAGCGTCCTCGCGTAGTCCGCCGCAGGCTCGAAAACGCGCCGGATCTCCTTGGGTGTAAACTCCTCCATGCCCACCGGGAGCGCCACGGTCGAGACGCCCCGCGGGATCGAGAAGTAGTACCATTCGTAAGCGCCGACCGTCGTGGTCGGAGATAGCTCGCCTATCTTCTTCCTGGGCCAGTAGGACTCCGGTAACGGCATGGTTGACCTCCTGTCGCGATTCTAGACGGCGTCGCTTGGGAGCCGTCATTTTGCTCAATCTTTACCACCCTGTACCTGTTGCCTTCAACCGAAAAAGTGCCAAGGGTCAGGCTGAGGTAGCCTGGAATCCACGGACAGTTAGTTAAGCAACACGTTGGTCGGGGTCAACAAGTTCGTGCGTCAACAAGTTCGGATCAGACCTGAGTATTGAGTTATTTATTTCAGGGCCGACCAGATTGCCTAAATAGTTCTACAACAACTCATAACGCAGGCCTGATCCCATCCCCTGGGCGCTCAGCGCTTCCAGCGCGACATGGCGTTGGCGAGCGCGGGCGCCTTGACCCGCGCGGTGACGAGCATCGCAGTCTAACGTATCCCTGGTAGAGCTTGAAGTGCATTTCGAGGGTATCCCTGCCCTCATTGCTTCAACTGTCTATGCCTAAACTGACTCGCCCTCCAAAAAGGCTCTTAACATCCGGCCATCTTTTCATGCTTTTCCATCAATCCTGTCAGGAAATCGTTTGTCCCCATGTCCTGGTACTTTTCAGCGCACGTCTCCAGATCGATGCGGAGTTGCCGAATGATCGTTTCGTGGTCGGCTAAAAGGTTGGCAATCATTTCCCGGGCGCTGGGATGCTGGCCCGGATGTTCCTTGAGTCTGGTGCGCTGCGTGAATTCCGTCAATGTCCCGAGCGCCGACCCGCCGAGGGACCGCGCCCGTTCGGCAACGTCATCCACGACTTCATTGAGCTCGTTATATTGCTCCTCAAAGAACTTATGCAGATCGTTGAACTGTGGTCCCACCACGTTCCAGTGGTAGTTTCGAGTCTTGGTGTAGAGAAGGTACTCGTCCGACAGCGACAGGTTGAGGATCTTCACAACGCCTTCGCGTTGCTCATCCGAAAGAGCAATATTTGGTTTCATAGTAGACTCCTCCTGGTTATTTGTTTTTGGTGTTTCGATTGTTCCGGTAGCTGGCTCTTTGTTTCCCTGATAACGATCGCGGCCCAATGTCCAGGAAGGCGGATCGCTTGCAGGAAAACTGGCCGCGGGTGTCGCGTCAATCATGTCTTCAGAAAGTGGCTCGTCGCGTCCGTTAATCGCTCCCATGGCTTTTCTCCTTTCTGTCTAAGCGAAGGCGTAGCCGTTCATCACCCATGGCTTGAGCTCGCCGGAATTCATTTATTGCCAACCACAAGCTCCTATCGGTTTCGGTGGGCACGGGACTGCAACACTCGGTTCTTTAAGTGTGTGCTTATCCTCGTGGGCATCGCCTGCTTGACAACCTAAGAGATACGCCGCTGAATTACCAATTAGGGCGGCTGTCATAAGCAGACATCTAAGCTTCTTCGGGTGGAGTCGGCAGTTCTGTCTTACTTCAGGTTATGCTTTGCCGCAGCTTTTTAAAGAGGGTACCTTAAAGTAGGTACCCACCGTAGAGTATGTCTAGCGCATCCCGGGAAGAGTTCGCGCTTTCAACGTGATCGCAGCCACGCGGTCGGCGTTGCAACAGACCGGCTACGATTTCAAGTCATAAGGCTCGACATCATGACGATTTTCCGCAAGCGTTCGCAGATACCTTGTCGAGCTACAATAGCGTCTTCGACTACAAGGACGCGCTCTCGGGACCGATCCACCGAAAAGGCTAAGACCGTACGTCAACTATTAGGGGCTTCACTCTGTAACACTTATAAGGTAATACTTTTCAAGGGAGACTCCGTGCGGCTGGCGTTATGACAAAAAGCTCGTTCATTAGGCTGGAAATCGTCAAGGCCGCCGGATGGGGATTGCTCGCCATGTTGATCCTTGGCGTTTTGATCGTCATGGGATCGCGGAACCTGTCCCATTTCGATGCCGCCCTGGTCGGCTACACTTTTGCTACTTTGTTCGCCGCTTTCGGGATCACTTACCGCTATGCCATGTGGCTGCAGCGGCCTCCCACCGCTCTCTATTGGAGAAGGGGCTGGGAGGTATTTTTAAAACCGCGGCACCGGATGATCAATTTCGGCAACTGGCTGAAACGCGTCGTCCATGACATCGCTTTCAATCGTTTTATCTTTCACCGTGGCGTGCAGCGCTGGCTGGCGCACTGGTTGATCATGTGGGGGTGTGTGATCGCGGGCGCGATCACGTTTCCTCTGGTCTTCGGCTGGATCCATTTTGAATCCATTCCCGGCAGTCTCGATTGGTATCGTGTCTTCCTTTTTGGTTTTCCCACGTTCGCTTTCCCGGTTCATTCGATCTTTGGCTTTTTTGTTTTTCACGGGCTCGTCGGGTCGGCGTTTATGGTCATCGCCGGCGTCATGGTGGCGATGCGCCGGCGCATGCGCGACGAAGGGGCCGCGGCAGTTCAATTGTTCGTGGAAGACTTTTTACCGTTGATCCTGCTGTTCGCCGTCAGCATCACCGGACTGCTTTTGACCGCCAGCTATACCTGGATGAAAGGCTACGCGTATGATTTCCTCGCCATCGTGCACGCGATCACGGTCATCTTCACACTCCTCTGGGTCCCGTTCGGCAAGTTCTTTCATATTTTCCAGCGACCGGCGCAGCTTGGCGTCAGTTTCTACAAAGATGTCGGCGCGCGTGAAGAGCCCGCGCTCTGCCGCCGCTGCGGTCACCCCTTCAGCTCGCGTTTGCATGTGGAAGACTTGATTCAGGTGGAGCGGGCGCTGGGCTACCGCTATGAGATAGGTCGGGAAAATGCCGAGCACTATCAGTGGATCTGCCCGCCTTGCCGCCGCGCGATGCTGGCGTTGGCGCAAGGACGATTGTGGCAACAGGCGCGCGGTGAGCCGACGACTGAGCCCATTGTGCCGGCGCGCGCCCCGACGCCATCATACTCCAATCCAGCACTCGGCGAAGGCCCGCTGGGCGAAGAAGACAAGAACAACTTTCACCCGTAATCATGGCGACGATTCCTGCAAGCACCCTGGATGTCATTGCCAGGTTCGGACCGCATCTGGCGCGCTCGAAGGGCCGCCGGCTCGACGGAGGCGCTGAGCCCGATAGAGTCGTGAAAACCCATTGCTGCTTCTGCGGTCAACAGTGCGGCGTCCAGCTTCTGGTCAAGGACAACGAAGTTATCGGCTTCGATCCGTGGATGGATTTTCCCTTCAACCAGGGAAAACTCTGCCCCAAAGGAGTGAAGCGCTACCTGCAGGGCTCTCATCCCGACCGCCTTCTGCATGCCTATGAGCGGGATGAATCGGCGCCCGGCGGCTTCAAGCCGATGGAGTATGATCGCGCTATCGCCCGCGTCGCCGCTGAAATCAAGCGCATCCAGTCGCGGTACGGCAATCACGCGTTCGCGCTCCTGACCGGCGCGAGTCTCACCACCGAGAAAGCCTATCTCATGGGCAAATTCGCGCATATGTGTTTGAAGACTTCCAATATCGACTACAACGGCAGGCTCTGCATGGTGAGCGCCGCCGCGGGAAACAAGAAAGCGTTCGGCATCGACCGCGCCGCCAATCCCTGGACCGATATTCTCCAGGCGGAAGTTGTTTGGATCAGCGGCGCGAACGTCGCCGAGTGCGCGCCGATCACCACGGATTACGTCTGGCAGGCGCGCGAGAACGGCGCAAAGATCATTGTCGTCGATCCGCGCATCACGCCAGTTGCCCGGACCTGCGATCTGTTCTTGCCGATCAAGCCCGGGCGCGACGTCGCGCTGTTCAACGGCATACTGCACTTGATGATCGAGAACGATTGGCTCGATCATCATTTTATCATTCAGGAGACGGTCGGGTTTGAAGAGGCCGCCGGTCACGTGCGCGAGTGGACGCCCAGGAAAACCGCCGAGGTCACCGGGATTGCGGAGCGAGCCATTCGCCAGGCGGCGGAGTGGTGGGGAGCCGCGAAAACGAGTTTTCTTATGCACGCGCGGGGCATCGAGCATCACAGCCACGGAGTGCAGAATGTGCTCGGCGCGATCAACGTTGTGCTGGCCTCGGGCCGGATCGGCCGCGAAGGTTGCGGCTACGCCACGATCACGGGTCAAGGGAACGGCCAGGGCGGGCGCGAGCACGGCCAGAAATGCGATCAGCTTCCCGGCGCGCGCGACATTTCGAATCCCGAGCATCGCGCCTACATTGCCAAAATCTGGGGAATGGACCCGGAGGAAATTCCTCAAGCCGGAGTGGACGCCTATGAGATTTTCCGCAAGATCGGCGCGGGCGAGATCAAGGGGCTGCTCTCGCTCTGTTTCAACCCTGTCGTCTCGCTGCCCGACAACAATTTCATCCGGCGCATGCTGGAGAAACTTGAGTTTTACGCGGCGATCGATTTCTTTCTGAATGAGAGCGCGCGTTATGCCGATGTCGTGCTGCCCGGCTCGCTGCATGAAGAGGACGAAGGGGTCGTCACCACCGCCGAAGGTCGGGTGATCAAAATCAATAAAGCGATTGATTGCCCCGGTGATGCGCGGGAAGATTGGCGCATCATCCAGGATATCGCCGGAGCACTCGGACGGGATCGCGGCTTCACATTTAATGGCCCCGGTGAGATTTTCGCCGAACTGCGCGAGGCGTCGCGCGGCGGCATCGCCGATTACTCGGGAATTACTTACGACAAGATCGAGCGGCAATACGGTGTCTTCTGGCCTTGTCCGAGGGAAGATCATCCCGGCACGCCGCGACTTTTCGAGGAAGGCTCTTGGAATCCGATAGCCAAAGGGACGGGGAGATTTTATTTTCCCGACGGTAAGGCGCGCTTCAACGTGGCGCGCTATACTCCGCCGGCCGAAGACATCGATAGCGAATTTCCCCTCATTCTTACGACGGGACGGGTCGTAAGCCAGTTCCTTTCCGGCACACAGACGCGGCGGATCGGCCCGCTCGTCGATCATTATCCCGAGCCGCTCGTTGAGATCCATCCGCTGCTTGCCGGGCGGTTGGGAATCGGCGACGGCGACTGGATCACTGTGGAATCACGACGCGGCGACTGTACGCTGCGCGCGCAAGTGGTCAAGACCATCCGTCCCGATACGATTTTTATCCCTTATCACTGGGCGGGCGACAGAAGCGCGAATCAGCTGACGATTTCCGCCCAAGATCCGATCTCGAAAATCCCGGAATACAAGGTTTGCGCGGTGAAAATTAAAAAGGCGGCGGGAGCGCCGGAATATGCCCGGCAACTCGAGCCGCAGCAGTAGAAGGCTCCGACCATGCCGGTCCCCGAACCTATGGAATTTTTCATCGATCTCAGCCGCTGCATCGGCTGCCAGGCGTGCGTGCAGGCCTGCAGCGAGTGCGATACGCACAAAGGCCATTCGATGATCCAACTCGATTACATCGACCGGGCAAACTCCACCCAGACGGCGCCGGTCGTCTGCATGCATTGCGATTCGCCAACCTGCGCGGAAGTCTGTCCGGCGGATGCTATCAAGAAGACCGGCGACGGAGTGGTGCAGACCGCCCGCAAGCCGCGTTGCATCGCCTGCAACAATTGCGTGATCGCCTGTCCATTCGGCGTTCCTAAAATGAATACCGGCATGAACCTCATGATGAAGTGCGACATGTGCTACGACCGCACTTCGATCGGCAAGAAGCCGATGTGCGCTTCGGTGTGTCCCAGCCAGGCGCTTTTCTTCGGGACGCGGGATGAGATCGAGAGACTGCGTCCGCGCTCACGGCCCATCAACCGCTTTCAATTCGGCAACCAAACTATTACGACCAAGGTGAACATGATGGTCCCCAAAAAATCATCGGTTGAACAGGTGGATGTGACGGCAGCGATGTACGAGCCCACGATCGGCAGGAACATGACGGACGACCTGTTGATGAGCAATCCTACGGACGAGTAAAATGCATGGATGATCGCGATCCTGAAACCGTGACGGTTCCGCCGGACGGCGGGCTGGAGGCCGAACAGCCGCGCTGGCGCCAGGATTTTCCCATTGACTCGCCGCAGGACGAGTACGTGGCCAGGCGCGACTTTACGAAGTTCATGGTGCTCACGAGTTTCGCGTTTACCGTTGGTCAATTTTGGATTCTGGCGCAGAATTTTTTTCGTCGAAGGAAGCCGAGGCTGCCGGTGAATGAAATTGCGCGCGTTGACCATATTCCTGTGGGCGGCGCGCTTGTTTTCGAGTATCCGCAACCGCATCGGCCCGCCGTGCTCGTGCGGCTCGACGAAGCTCGCTTCGTGGCCTACGACCAGAAATGCACGCACCTCTCATGTCCGGTGATCCCTCACGTCGAGCAGAACCGGTTGCACTGTCCCTGTCACGAAGGCAGTTTTGACCTGGCGACGGGACGGCCTCTTGCCGGTCCCCCAAGAAGGCCGCTGCCACGGATCACGCTGCATATTCGCGACGGCCGGATTTACGCCGCGGGCGTCGAGGAGCGAACGGTATGAATCGATCGCGAT
>JBOHVR010000637.1:0-7014 GCA_050735755.1 Binatia bacterium | reverse complement strand
TGAGACTTTTCAACAGAATCGCTATCAATTGCTCCAGCGTGTAAGTGTGTTGAAAAATATCCGTGCGCTTGAAGTGGCGGCTGGCGAGATAGGATTTGATGGATTGAATCAAACGGCCATGGGCGCTGTCCGCGAGATATCCTTCAATGGCTTGATGGCCGGTCAGCACCCGCGGCGATCCACCCGCGTTTGGCTCCGCTGGGCTGAAGTAGAGTACCGATCTGAAAGTGTCCCTGCGATAGCCATGGGCATCAAAACTCGCCAGCTCCACGTTCCCGTCCTCCTTGACGACGGCGAGGGCACTGTTTGTCGTGCCGAAATCCAGCCCTACAGCCCGAAGCATCCGTACGGGTCCTTTCTACGACAACTGGCCGATCGCCCTGCGACGGCGCTCAGGCTGATCGGGCAAGTATTGAAAATCACAACCATCAATCGTCCGGGCTGAGCTTAGTCGAAGCACGCTTGTCAAGTTTTCACACAGTCTGACGAGCGCAAAAACCCGGACAAGTTTCCGCCACAGCTTTGAGCGTGGGGCACCATCGAGCGCTTTGGACCGCGCAAGCGAGATGGGGTTACCGATAGGGTTCCGAAGAGGATCACTGCGAACGGGATTCCGTAGATGGGCGCAAACGATAACCGGCGGCAAGCCCTCGCTGCGGAGACCGTAAAGCCCGGCCGGCGAGCTTCAGCAAATGCGCGGGAGCTGTTCGCCGAAGAGGACGTCGACCACGCGGGTGCCGCCGATTTCGGTTCTCATGAGCACCATTCGCGGATGATCCGCCACCACTTCGCCGAGCAAGCGCGCGTCGCGTCCGAGCGGATGCGCGCGCATTCTCTGTAATACGGCATCGACGACATGGGGCGCGACGATCGCGCAGAGCTTGCCCTCATTCGCCACGTAAAGCGGGTCGAGGCCGAGAATCTCGCATGCGCCTCTCACGCTGTCGCGCACGGGGATTTGTTTTTCATCGATACGAATCCCGACGTTTGAGCTCGCGGCGATCTCATTGAGCGTCGTTGCGACGCCTCCGCGCGTAGGATCGCGCAAGCAATGAATCTCTTCGCTTGCTTGGAGCATGGCAGAAACGAGCGTGGCCAATGGCGCGGTGTCACTTTCAATAATCCCCTCGAACTCGAGGTTCTCGCGCTGGGACATGATCGCCATGCCATGATCGCCGATAAATCCGCTGACAATCACCTTATCGCCGGGCTGCGCGCCGGCAGCCGAAATCTTGAGCGGTTTCTCCAGGACGCCGATGCCGGTCGTCGTGATGAAAATTTTATCGCCTTTGCCACGATCAACGACTTTCGTATCGCCTGTCACGAGTTGCACCCCAGCCTCGAGCGCTGCGGCGCGCATCGAGTTGACGATCCGGCTGAGCTCGTCGAGAGCCAGGCCCTCCTCCAGAATAAAAGCACCCGCGATATACAGCGGTTTAGCGCCGCTCATGGCCAAATCGTTGACCGTGCCATTGACGGCCAACCGGCCGATGTCGCCGCCCGGGAAAAAAATCGGCGTCACGATAAACGAATCGGTGGTAAATGCGAGCCTCGTTCCATTGAGCTGTAGCACGGCTTGGTCGTCGAGCCGGTCAAGGTATTCGTTTTTAAACGCGGGAAGGAACAGATTACGCACCAGCTCGGCGGTCAATTTGCCGCCGCTCCCATGGCCAAGGACGATTTGTTGATGATCTCTCAGCGGCACAGGACAAGCGGCGCCGTTCCAATCTACCTTGCTCGCCGCGCGCTTCAAATGACGTCCTCCTCGCCCATGGCGACGTGAATCAGATCCCACAGAATGTGGAGCAGCGTAACATGAGATTCCTGGATTCGATGAATGCTGAAGCTCGGAACAACAAAGCCATAGTTTGCCGCGTCCACAAGCCGGCCGCCGTCTTTGCCGCTAAAGGCGATCGTGAGCATGTCTTTTTTCCGCGCTGTTTGCAGCGCATAAATCAAATTCGGCGACTGGCCGCTCGTGGAAAGGGCGAGCGCCATATCTCCCGAGCTCCCCCAGAGTTCGAGCTGGTCCACGAATACTTTGGCAAAGTCCTTATCATTCGCAATCGCGGTGAGGACCGGAACCTGGCTCACGAGATCGCAGGCCGCGAGAGGGCGGCGCTTCTCGATAATCGGATGAATGAATTCTACCGCCACGTGTTGCGCGTCACACGCGCTTCCGCCGTTGCCCATGACCCACAGCCGGCCTCCCTGCTGAAAGCGCTCGGCCATTCGCTGGCACAACTCGCTGATCTGGTCGGCATAACACTCGAAGAATTTCTCCTTGACCGCAATCGATTCGCGGCACTTGCGCAGCACTTTGTCGCGCATAAAAAGAACTGGAGTGTTGGAGTAGCGGAGCGCTGGAGTTAGCGGAGGGCTCCGTTACTCTCTTAGCGCACCCCCACCTCCCTCTTGCCATTTCCATGGCTCATTTTCAAATGGCGTCCGTAGGCGTAATACGCTGCGCACGCTCCCTCGGCTGACACCATCGTGGCGCCGAGGGGATTCCGAGGCGTGCACTCCGTGCCAAAGGCGGGGCAATCGTGCGGCTTCTTGATGCCTTTGAGAATCTGGCCGCTAATGCAGATCGACGGCTCTTGGGTATCGATTTCCGCCACCTCGAACAGCCGTTCGGCATCATGATCGCGAAACTCATAGCGCAGCCTGTAGCCGCTCTTGGGAATCGAGCCGACGCCGCGCCACTTACGGTCGCAGATTTCAAAGACTTCGCACACCAGGTCTTGCGCGTTGCGGTTTCCCTCTGCGCGGACTGCGCGCGCATACTGATTTTCTACTTCCGCCCGTCCCGATTCGAGCTGCCGGACGACCCTGAGTGTCCCTTCGAGAATGTCCAAAGGTTCGAACCCCGTAATCACGATGGGAACCCGATAACGCGCGCTGATCGCCTCGTATTCCCGGCATCCCATGATGGCACAAACATGTCCGGGCCCGAGAAACCCTTGTACCCGATTCTGGGGCGACTGGAGAATGCTTGCGATCGCGGGGGGGACCCGAACATGCGAGACCAAAACCGAGAAATTTTTGCGGCCCTCCTGTTGAGCGCGCCACACCGCCATCGCGTTGGCAGGCGCGGTCGTCTCAAAACCTACGGCGAAAAAGACCACTTTCTTGTCCGGGTTAGCGCCGGCGATTTTCACCGCGTCAAGCGGAGAATAGACGACGCGCACGTCCGCGCCCTGGGATTTGAGCGCAAACAGATCCGCCTCTGATCCCGGAACGCGGAGCATGTCGCCGAACGAAGTGAAGATCACATCCGAGCGCCGCGCGATGGCGTGCGCCTTGTCGATCATCTCCAGCGACGTAACGCAGACCGGGCAGCCGGGACCGTGCACGAGCTCGATCCCCCGCGGCAGAAGCTCATCGATCCCGTGTTTGACGATCGAATGAGTCTGGCCACCGCAGACCTCCATGATCACCCACGGCCTGGTCTGAACGCGGCGGATTTCCCGGATCAGGTTGGACGCCACCTTCTCGCTGCGATACTCGTCAACGTATTTCACGCTGTTTGTCCTCCGGATTTGCTTCTTCGGACGGAGGGCCAAGCTCAGCAAGTTGGCCCATTTCTTCGAGCAAACGATAGGTGCGCATGGCTTCTTCCTCATCTAATCGGGTGATCGCAAAGCCAACATGGACAACCACGTAATCTCCGATTTTTGCTTCCGGAACGTACTGGAGGCAAGCCTCGCGCACGATTCCGCCGAACTGCACTTTCGCCATGCTTAACCCATGCGCCTCGAATGATTCAATGATCTTGCCGGGAATTCCCAAACACATTTAGCCTCCTCGTCGGATCCGTTCATTGGCGATTGCAGCCTGGCCCAAGGAAATGCCGCCGTCATTGGGCGGAACTTTACTGGGATAGAAGACGTTGAAGCCTAGCGCCTCGAGACCGGCAATGGCGCGCTCCAGCAGATAGACATTTTGGAAGGTCCCGCCGCTCAAACAAACCTGGTTTAAACCTTCTTCCTCTCGCATGCGGCGGCAAAGCTCGCCGATCACTTTCGCCACGGTGTTGTGGAAACGGGCTGAAATCAGCCCCACGTGTGCACCCGATTCTCTTTCACGAGCGATTCTCTGGATCGTTGAGCGAAAGTCGATTTCCCACGGGGAAACGTGCGTATCGATATCGAAAGGATAAGATTCGTCAATTCCCGGCGATGCAATCGTTTCGAGCTCAATGGCGGCCTGCGCTTCGTACCGGATCTCATGGCGCACGCCGAGCATCGAAGAGATGGCATCGAACAGCCGTCCGCACGATGAGGTTGAAATTGTGTTCACACCGTTTCGTAGCATCGCCGCCAGCGTTCTCAGCTCTCTAGCCGGCGCGGGTTGCCACCACGGAAATCGCAAGTTATCCGGCGGGCTCGCGAATGAATCCGCCAGATAGCTAAAGGCGGAGCGCCAAGGTTGGCGGATGGCCGTATCTCCGCCCGCCAGCGGAATATAGCGGAAATGCGCGTAGCGCCGGCAGGAAGCGAAACGCGCGATCAAGAACTCGCCGCCCCAAATCGCGCCGTCCTCCCCGTAGCCCAACCCGTCAAAAACGACTCCGAGTACCGGCCCTTGGAGTCCATGCTCGGCCATGCAACTCGCGACATGCGCGTGATGATGCTGAACCCCTATTTTGATCTCGTTATCGAGTTCCATAGCGTAGCGCGTCGAGAGATAAGCCGGATGGAGGTCATGGGCGACAACCACGGGGCGGAGAGCGAACAGGCGCTTGAAATGCTCGATCCCGCCGGCGAACGATCTGTAGGTCTCATAATTTTCGAGATCGCCGATGTGATGGCTGACAAAGACATGATGATCACGGGCAATGCAAAAGGTGCTTTTGAGGTGCGCGCCACAGGCGAGAATTTCATTTTCGAACTTCATCGCCGTTCCTATCGGCTCGGGCGCATAGCCGCGCGACCGGCGCAGCACCATTTCACCGCCGGCAAACGCGCGCACGACCGAATCATCCGCGCGCATATGGATGCGGCGATTGTGGAGTAAAAAGCAATCGGCGATCTGCCCCAGCCGCGCGACCGCTTCCTCATCTTCGTAGGCGATCGGCTCATCCGACAAGTTTCCGCTGGTCATGATCAGCGGCCGCTCCAGATCTCGAAAAATCAAGTGGTGAAGCGGCGTGTAGGGAAGCATAAAACCAAGCGTGTCCACGCCCGGAGCGACGGCCGGAGGTATCTCGCAATCTGGTTTCTTCTTAAGCAGAACGATCGGCCGGCGGGAGGATACCAGGAGTTTCGCTTCGGTTTCTGAAACATAACAGTAGCGGCGGATCATCGGGAGCGAATTAGCCATCAGAGCGAAGGGTTTCTCTTCCCGATGCTTCTTTTTTCTTAATTGCACGACCGCTTCGCCGTTGAGCGCGTCGCAAGCGAGATGAAAGCCGCCGATTCCCTTGATGGCGACGATTTTCCCGGACTCCAATGCCCGCAGGGCCCCACTGAGGGCATCGCCGCCGCCGGCCGCCTGCTCCCCGCTCCCCGCGCCCCGCGTCCAATCCGGCGCGCGCCCCATTTTCAGGAAAATCTGCGGCCCGCAGGAAGGACAGGCGACCGGCTCGGCGTGGAAGCGGCGGTCCCGCGGATCTTTATATTCGGCTGCGCAGTCGCTGCACATCGCAAAGTCGCGCATTGTCGTCCGGGCGCGGTCGTACGGCACGGCTTCGATAATCGTAAAGCGCGGCCCGCAGTGCGTGCAATTAATGAGCGGATACCGGTGGCGGCGGTCTTGCGAATCGAACATTTCCTGAAGGCAAGCATCGCACGTGGCGGCATCGGCGGAGACCGGAAGCGATTTTTCTGTCTCGACGGAGCTGCGGAGAATGCGGAAGTCGGGGAAATTCGCGGCCGGCAAATCACCGGTGCAAGCGATCGATTCGATTTGTGATAATGGAGGCGGGTTGGATTTGAGGTCGTCAATGAGCTGCTCGATGGCGTTGGGTTCGCCCTCGACATCGATCAAAACACCCGTTGAATTGTTGAGCACATGGCCCTTAAGCGCCCGCTCCTTCGCTTTCCGAAACACGAAGGGCCGAAAGCCTACTCCCTGGACAATGCCGCGAACCCGTATTTGCGCTCTCGTCTCCACTAGCGTCCGTCTTCATCCCGTCGGGCTATGATGCGCCCGCTCTCGAGCTCGACTGCGTCGACCAAGAATTCATCGCCCGATAAGATTTCCACGTCGGAGCCCCCGCATCGACGGCAATTCCAAGGAGGAAAATCGACGCCGGTCTCGGCGGCGCACTGGCGGCAGCGCAATCGAATCGGGACTTCCTTCAGCGCGAAAGCCGCCTCGGCCGCTGAAGTGCCTTCGGAAACCAGTCGAAAGGAAAACTCAAGACTGTCCGGTTTCACCATCTGTCCCCGTCCTACGCGTAGACTAATGCGCCGTACCTTCTCGCCTGCCGCCGCGTCCAGAACCACTTCCAGAATCCCCTGCGCGAGGCCCATTTCATGCATTGCGGCTCCTTGTGCTCGGATGACTCGGATGAGATCGCATCTTTACCTGTGCGCGTTACATCGTGCTTATTCGTATATAACGCACGATGTCCTTAAAGTTCGCTATCATGCCCACGGCCAATAATGCCAGAGCCGCGAACGCCGTGATCTTTACCAGCGCGCCGCTGGAGGTCGATTCCTGGAATCTCTGCGTCAATTTGTTTTCTGCTTCCATGTTCAAGCTTCCCTTCTAACTGTTCAGAGTTTGTTGCGCGCTTTTGTCGAGAGCTTCGTGGATGATGCTTTCGACCATCGAAGCGGCTTCGTTCACCGACGCGCTCACCGGAGCGCTTAACCCTAGCCGGCCTTCCTCATCATCATCAAGTTCGCCCGGCTCGCAGCCGACGAGAATCATGCGGCGAAATTCGACCCCCATCGACCTCGCCATGGATAATACTTTGAGCGGATTCATTCCATGCGTTTCCACCGCCATGGCTTGCGAATCCATATTTTCAAGCTCCGTGAGATCAGGCTCGATCTTGTAGAG
>JBOHVR010000636.1:0-3496 GCA_050735755.1 Binatia bacterium | reverse complement strand
GGCTTCGCCAAAGGCGCTCGTCGTGCTGGTGAAAACAAACGATCTCACCCTGGCCGACGCAGCCTCTTCCAGAAGATTCAGCGTGCTGGTGATGTTCGTGTCCACGAAGCTCTGCCGGCTGTGCGTGAAGACATGAGGTTTGTGCAGGTCGCTGTATGGAGGACTGCGCCTACCCCTCTCATGCATCGCTTGACATGATCCCCGTCGACGATGGACCCGACATTGTTCGTGAACTGAATGGATAAGATCGATGCCGTGAGTTTGGGACGCACCGGTGGTCAGTGAAAGTCAGTGCTTGCGGCCGGAGGAGCGAAAGCGTGATGACCGGCGCACTGGTTCTTTCCGGTCTGTTAGGACACCTGCTCGCCGCAATCGTACTGCAACCTACTTATTCCTTCTGCATCGATATGCGGCCGTCCTGACGGATCGTCCAGAATGGGTTGTGGGCGATTTCCCACGTGTGACCGTCGGGGTCGGAAAAGTAGCCGGAGTATCCGCCCCAAAATGTTTTGTGCGGTTCTTTGACGATCGTCGCACGGTGGATTCTTAGTCGAGCAAAAATACCCTCGACCTCTGCCTCGCTTCGGACGTTGTGAGCGAGAGAATACCCGCGGTAGGCGGGGAGGCTGCCGGCCGTCATACCCAAATCTTTCGCCAGTTCCTCGTGGGGCCAGAGGGCGAATACAACTCCGTCGAGATCGAAAAAGACCACGCCGGGCGGACTCGGCTTCGCCTTCCAACCGACGACCTGCTCGTAAAAGTCCGCCGCGCGCTGCAGATCGGCGACACCCAACGTGATCAAGCTGATTCGCTGCTCCATCAGAGGTCTCCTGAACGTCTTGAATTCACGGATGCAGCTTATCCGTGCGAGCGTACCCGCGGCAATCTCTTGAGGCGCATTTACGATGCCGCTTGGAGTGGCTCGAGGTTGGCACGAATCTGTGACTCTCGCCTACGGATTTCGTTCGTCGGAGGGTCGATTCGGGAACTTGGCGCCGTCTTGTTCTAACAACCAGCAGGGGTCAACGGTTCTCTTCGACTCGGAGTTTGCGTTGTCGAGACTTTTAGTGTTGTTGCACTGTTGGTCTTAGGTTTTCAGCCGTCAACTCAGTCGATGTGAGAGGGAAGGATAGTAAATCCTTCCTTGTATGCTGCATCTTGCAGCCGGCTGTCGAAGGCAACTAGGTGTCTGTTCATCGGTTGTCGCTGACACCAGTGCAAAGCGGCGGCTAACTGAAGAGCGTCCGCCGCTCTAAGGGCATGCACGGCCAGCAGCCTCTCTGCGGTGCGGCGAAGCAATTCGCTCGGCTGCACTTCACTCCAGGCGGCGGCAAGTTGTTGCAACACCTGACGTGCCTGGCGTTCGTCTTCGATACGCAAGCTGCCATCGCGGATTTGCCGATTGAGAGCTGAGACACATTCTGTCTGTGTTCCCCACCAAACGACAACCGACGAATCTCCCGTAAGAATTGATTTGGCGGTTCCGGTGCTAGGCTCGATTACCAGTAGAGGGACAATCGCCGAGGTGTCCCAGAACTTCACCAGCCCTGCTCCCGTTCCCGCAGCACCGCTTTAGCAACCAATCCCTTGGGATCGTTGGGTCTCGGGAGTTCCCAAAAACCCTTCGGTAACTTTCCTGGACCGAGCTTGATGAGACCCTGTTTTTCCATTTCAATCAATTCATCCGGCAACATCTCGGAACTTTCGGCTGGAGTCAGCTTTGCAATGGGCCGGCCACGTTCAGTGACGAGAATCTCTTCGCCCGCCTTGACCGATCGTAGGTATTTGCTCAGAGATGCCTTTAATTTGGACACAGTTGTAGTCTTCACATAGACTCCTATTTAGTCAATCCTACATGACTATTATGGTCAATTAAGATTTGACGTCAAGCACCCACACCGAGTGACGGAATTTTCTTCTCTAACTTCCCTCACCCCTCCCGGCAGGAGAACATGAGGCTATCCTTTCCCACATGCTTCAATTAAAAGGCAACTAGATCAATTGAGCGGAATTGTTAAGCTGTAAACAGGCTGTTGAAAAAGGCTCATCCTTCGATTTTGCCAGGATGAACGGTTAAGGAGTGAGACTCGTGATTGCGAACTGTGACGCTGTCATTCCTTCCGGCCGCAAAGCGGAGTAGTGTTTTCGTTCCGCAGGCTCGGGAGCACCGAGGGGTTACTCGGAGAAAATCCGTGTCATTGGGCAACAGACACGGGCGCCGGGGTGCCCCGGGACCCTACCGGGCTCGGCATGACGATTTCGCTGAGCTGTGGGAGATAGGAAGGGTCAATATTGCGTAGGTAAATAGAGCTGGCGGAAGAAAACGAGTTCCGGTCTTTAGATAGATAAGAAGATTTCACCGTACAACGACATTCACGCGCTGCACGCCATTGTTGCCATAGCCGCCGAAGTTCCATTCTTGAACGACCGGCTGCAGATTGCCGTTGGCATCGCTCGCGCGGACGTGGAGCATGTACGCGCCCGGTGTCGCATTCCATACGAATGTCCATGAACTCCAGGCATAGGATGATCCCGATTCGCCGAGTTGGGCCTCGAACCATGTCGCGCCGCCGTCGACGCTAACTTCGACACGCGACACGCCGCCATGCCCAGCCCACGCTTTGCCCGTAAGAGTAACCGGGCCGGCGTCGACCAGCCGGTCGCGGGTCATGTAGTCTGGAATGCCGGGAGGAATCATCAAGGCGCGCGCTCTTATCACGTTGACCGCTTCTCCCGGGTCCTCGGCGGACTGCGTGTAACGATAGGCGCGTACCATTTGATAACCTTGAAACGGTTCTGCAACGGCCTCGATTCGGTCCAGCCATTTCACGCTCGCCATGCCGTACCAGCCCGGCTTCAACAACCGCAGCGGATAGCCGTGCTGCGGCGGCAGCGGTTCGCCATTCATCTCGTAAACCAGTAAGACCTCGTCCCTAGTCGCTTCCTCGACAGTCAGACTGCGCTGGTAGTGTTGAACCTGGTCTCCTTCGACTCCTTGATCCAAACCAGTAAAAACAATCTCCGCGGCATCGCTGCTGACGCCGGCCTCCCACAGGATGCTTCGAAGTGGTGTGCCCGTCCACTCGGCGGTGCCGATGGCCTCGAGAAGCCAGGGTTGGCTTATGCGCCGCGGCGCGAATAGTGCTCGCCCGTTGCCGGCGCATTCCATGGTGACGGGGATGGTCCGGCGCGGCCGCTTCTTTATTTCCTCCAGAGTCAGATCAAGCGGTGTGGCGACTCGGCCGGCGATTTTTAGGCGCCACTGGTCGGCGTCCACCGCCGGGATGTCGTAATGGATCAGAAGGTAGTGCAGACCGGTCGGTGTGATCGGATACCGCAGTGCCTCCAGAGGCATGCCGCGATTGCGCAGCGCCAGTTGCAGCTCTTCTTTATAAAGTGCATCGGTTTGAGCGAGCCCGCTGCCGTCGCCGACGGTTGGAAAGTATTTATTCGCGCCTTTTTGTTCCATCTCGCCTAACCTCTCAGTGGATTTTAG
>JBOHVR010000635.1:0-11043 GCA_050735755.1 Binatia bacterium | reverse complement strand
TATCAAACCTCTCGGATCGATGAGGACTGATTCGCCCACTGTTGGGCTCTATCTAAAATTCGGTTAACCCATCCTGGAGGTAAGTATCTAATAGTGAGCCGCGTTAAGACAAGAACTGTCATTTTAGCATCCACGTGACACCCCTTAGCGCCTAAGTGTCAGGGCAATCGAGGGGTTTTTCGGGGACCACGTGCGGAAATTCTTAGTAAAATTTGCTCCTCGCCCGGAAACAAACTCCTGGCACAAATCATGCTTACCATATTCTCGGTATGCTTCGGACAAGGAAAATCCCCAAACCGGATGTCCCGCCACCAAGGGTCAACAAAGCTCTTACGCGCTTGCAGCGCAGGGTTCTCATAGCCGGTCTTGGGCTTTGCGGTTTGACGGGTTTTATTGCGGTGATCCTTCTTGTTGTGTGAATAGCGGAGAGTGGATGGTGCAAACTGATCAGAAAAGGCGGTCTCGGTTGGCCCTTGCGGCTTCAATGCTGGTTCTGACATGCGGATTGGCAGCCTGCGCTCAGGTCGGCCCGCAGCCCATCGCCCGCGACCAATTGGCCGCAAACCTGGCGCCGCTCCTGAAGGTTGAAAGACGGGCGGAGCAGGTAAAGTACTACACGCTTCTTCTTGATAAGATCGGGGGCATCGGTGAAGAGGGCGCGCAAGCGCTAAAGAATCACCACGACGTGTACTATGTTTACTATCTGGCTGCGAACATGCATTTGGCGCGAGGCAATCTAGGCGCGTACCGCGCCCATGTAAAGCTTGCCGAAAACGAGCTCGATTCCATGGAAGGGATTCTCAAGGAGAGTCTCAGCGCGCTGAGCCCGAAAGAGACACAACCAGGGAACCACTTCTCCCGTTTCGGACTCTAACCCTGTCCGACAAGTCTGTCTCGGTCGCCATTCCACCGGGCGCTTTACCATCAACTCCAGTGCCTCCGTCGCGAACTATCCTTTCTTCCAGCAGCTCACTTGTAAAATTTAGTGAACTTTGATC
Organism: Binatia bacterium; assembly: GCA_050735755.1. Lineage (GTDB taxonomy): Bacteria > Desulfobacterota > Binatia > UBA9968 > UBA9968 > DATMAM01. The sequence goes on along the minus strand of JBOHVR010000635.1, from coordinate 10,045 downwards.
GAATGACGCTTGGCGTATTAAACGCATCGCTCAGGAGGCAGAATGCAAGAGCTGCATACAAAGGATAAAATTTTTTGGCCCCATGGCTGCCGCATCGCCGTCGCATTAACGTTTGACTTTCAAGGCGGCGAGGACGTGAAGCTTGACCGCGACGGGAAGATGAATCATGAAGAATGGACGCAGGCCGAGTATGGGCCGCGAACAGGAATCTGGCGTATCCTGAGAATCCTGGAAGAGGAGGGGGTCAAAGCCACTTTTATGACTTGCGGAGCGATCGCTGAGCGATATCCCGAAGCGGTCAAAGCGATCGTGCAGAAAGGACATGAGATTGCCGGTCATGGGTACCATCATGAGGTCGCGCGGGATCTCACCAAAGAGGAGGAGCGCAATGTCATGAAGCGCACAACGGAAATGATTTTGCATCGGACCGGCAAGCGTCCCATGGGCTGGCGCTCCTGCACCCAAAGCCCCAACAGCTTGGACTTGCTCATGGAACAAGGTTATCTCTGGAACAGCAATTCCTTCGCGTACGATCTTCCGTTTGCGTGGGTCAATGGAGAGCAAAAGCTGATTGAGCTTCCCCGTCATCCGTTCGGGGATGGAAGAATCTACGGGCACCGGGATGCCGGAAATCCAAACGACGCTCTCGTGGTGTGGAAGGGGCATTTTGACGATCTTTATGCGGAGTCGAGCCTCCATCCCACGTTCTGTCCCTTCCAGTTCCATCCTTATATTTCCAGCCGGCCGGGCAGAGCCCAGGCTTTGCGTGAGATCATTCATTACATGAAAAAATACGCAGGCGTGTGGCTTGCTACCGGCAGTGAAATTGCGCGCTGGTGGCTGGAGCAGGGATCAGCGAAGCCCGCTGAGCAGCCTGCTTACAGGGGGGTGATCAAGGCTTCGTGACGGCGCGGAGCTTTTGTGTGCTGAAAGTGCTGGAGCCACCCGCCGGACTCGAACCGGCGACCTGCTGATTACGAATCAGCTGCTCTACCAACTGAGCTAGGGTGGCTCATCGGGATAGGCTGGAAGACGGAAATCAGACCGCAAATCGCTGAATTCTAGCAAACAAAAACGCCTCTTCACAAGGCGGCGACGCGCTTCAGGCCGCGGACATACTGCGAGAACGACTTCCGCTTCACGCAAGGCGCTCACAGGCTTTTTGGCCGTACTCTAACCTGCTACAAAGGTTTGATGAAATGAATGGCCGCCGCAACGACAAAGGATCCCAAGTAGGCGATGAAAAAGTCAAAGATATAGCGGAACTCGGGCAGGCTTTCCAAAATCTCTCTAAGCCCCAGGTAGAATACGGCGTATTGGCCGACGAATGAACCCAAGACCCCGACGAGAAGATGAAACCACCAGCTTCTGCGCTTTCCGCCCTCAACCGTAAATACCGCAGCCAATCCGGCAATATAGCCGATCATTAGGGCCGCTATCGCCCGCTCTTGGAAGTACCGCCAAACCTGCTGCGCCATCTCCACGTCGCTTTTCCCTAGAATAGCCGAAGCAGCTCTGCCGCCGCGCGGCGCGGGTCGGAAGCCTTCAATACTGCCGATATCAAGGCGACGCCGTGCGCGCCTGCTGCTCTAACGGCGGTAATATTATTGGCGTTGATTCCGCCGATAGCATAAACAGGAGCGAGCACGTTCTGCGTCACTTCCACAAGTGCCGCCAACCCTTGGGGTCGGCCGTATTCGGCTTTTGACGGAGTAAAATAGACCGGCCCGAATAGAACAAAATCGGCTCCCTCACGACCTGCCTCTTGAGCCTCGCTCAAAGAATGAGCCGAAAATCCAATGCGCTTTGTGCCACCGAGAAGCTTTCGCACGGTCCTGACAGGAATAGACGCCTTTCCGATTTGTACGCCATCGGCATCCACCGCCAGCGCAACGTCGATGCGGTCATTGACGAAGAGGGCAGCGCCATAACTCGCGCACAGCGCCTTGACTTTTTCCGCCAGGTAATAAAGCTCGCGGCCCTCCAGATCTTTTTCCCGAAGTTGAACCGCCTTAACGCCGCCTTCGAGGGCTTGTTCGATCACCCAAAGCAGTTCTCTCCCTTGGGTCTGTTTGCGGTCGCTGACAAGACAGAGACGAAACTGCCGCGCGCTGATGGCCACAGCAGCTCTCTAGACAAGGATGCCTTCGATCGGACTCGAAGCGGTAGCATAAAGCTTCTTGGGAATGCGCCCCGCAAGAAATGCCTTTCTTCCAGCTTCGATGGCAAGCTTCATCGCTTCCGCCATCAAAATGGCGTCCTTGGCCCCCGCGATAGCGGTATTCATGAGCACGGCATCGCAACCCATTTCCATGGCCACCGCCGCGTCCGAGGCTGTTCCGACACCGGCATCGACGATCACGGGAACGCGCGCCTGCTCGAGAATAATCCGGATGTTGAACGGATTGCGGATGCCGAGACCGGAACCGATCGGCGCGGCCAGCGGCATCACTGCGGCGCACCCCATTTCCTGAAGTTTTTTCGCCGCGATCGGATCATCGATAATATAGGGCAACACAATGAACCCTTCCTGGATAAGGACGCGCGCTGCCTCAAGCGTCGCGGGAATATCCGGGAAAAGTGTTTTGTCGTCGCCAATGACCTCCAGCTTCACCATATTGCCAACTCCCGCTTCACGCGCCAGTCGACACGTGCGCACCGCCTCGTCGGCCGTGTAACAGCCAGCAGTGTTAGGCAAAATGCTATATTTCTTTGTATCTAGGTAATCGAGCAAGTTTTCCTTATTGGGATCGGTGATGTTGACCCGGCGCACAGCAACCGTAACGATCTCGGCTCCCGATACTTCAATGGCCCGTTGGGTCTCGTGAAAATCCTTGTATTTACCGGTCCCGACGATGAGACGCGACTGGAAACTCTTTCCCGCAAGCTGAAACAGATCTTTCATAGTTCTCCCCTTATCCGCCACCGACAAAGTGGACGATTTCGATTTTGTCGCCTTCCTTGAGCGCGGTTGTGGCGAAGTCGTCGCGCGAGAGCACATTCCGATTCAATTCGACCACAACCCGAGCAGGCCGGATTGCTAGCTGTTCGAGAAGCTGGGCGACGCTCAGCCCCAGTGCAATCTCTCGGTCTTCTCCGTTAATCTGAACAACCATCGCCAGCTAAAAATAAAAAACCGTGTCCGACGCCGCCACGTCTGGGAACACGGTCTTCGGCTCGTCCTGTCTTTCGCTTCAAGCCAGACAGGCGCTGTGACTCTCGCGCTTCCCTACGCCGGTACTATCCGGATCAGGTTCAGAGGGTTACTCAAGAAACTGATCTTGAGTTCTCAGTTCGCTGTCGCGAACACCCCTAGCTTCGGCTAAGCTACCAAACGACCCTTGGTAAGTCAAATTTTCAGGCCGTGGGTAAGCCGGTTCCCGGCCTAAAATTCAATCGCCACGCTGGCATAGCCCACGACTTCACTCATGCGAACTGCATCGCCCGAATGACAATGCTTGAGCAGACGCGCTCCTCTGGCGCCCAACGCATTGGCAGCAAAAAGCAATACGGTCGTGGGAATGACGCCGCACATGCTGATGCGTTCCTCTTCGACTGTCTTAAGCAGACCCAAAGGGTCTAAAGCCAGCACCCGCTCTAACGCAATGGCGTCCAGCCTCTCGGTCTCTTCGGGTGACAGGTAATGGCTAAGATCGGTGCTGGCCACCAAAAGGGTTTTTCTACCGGCAGCAACTTGCCCCTCGTAGATCTCGGCCACCGCGCGTCCCAAACGCTCACAGTCGTTCCCTGCAATGTGCCCAAGAGAAATCGGTACGAACGCAGGTCCGGATAGAACGGTCTGGAGAAACGGCAGATGCACTTCAATACTGTGCTCCTGGACATGCGCGCGCTCATCAACGCGCAAGAAATCAACTCCCGCTAAGAGCTGCTCTTGGAGCCGCGGCTGCACCGCGACTCCGCCCAGGGGCGTATGCCAAACCGCTGCGGGACTCAAAGCTGCTTTGGCTCCGATACCTCGGTGATTGACACCCAAAATGATCACGCATTGCGTGTCCTTTTCGAGAAGCGCATAAAAGTGCGCCGCACAAGGCCCGGAATAGATGTAGCCGGCATGCGGAGCCAAACCCCCTAACAAATTCGTCGCCGCCTCACGCCTGCCCTGCGGGCCAAGGGGGCTTGAGACAAAGCACTCTTGTAAAAGTTTTCTTAATTCGTCCGCGCTTGCGGGATAAAACGACCCGGCAACCGCTGGCGCCCGCGAGTCTGCCATAAGAGCTTCCAATTCCTGCAGATTGCAGCCTATCAGAGGACCACCGGTTTCTGTCAAGAATCCTAGACGCGCATATTCTCCGCTTTAGCAAGCAGAGAACAGGCACAAATAAGATTTGCCGTAGCTCGGCGCCGATGGTAATTTCTTGGTAGCAATGGCTGAGAAACGCCAGGGACGCATGACCATGCAGATAGGAGACCGTATTCTCGTTGAGAGGGGGCCGAAGAAAGACGTCTTTATCGTCGCTCGCATCGAGATCCCCCATTCGACACAACGGGCCTTTGTCAGCAAGTCCGGCGCGGGCTATACCATCGGGGTCAGGATCTGGAAATCCGATTTTACCTGGAACGAAAAAACGCAGATGTGGGTCCCCAGAGGATAATACTGTGAGCGCTGCGCTGGAGTCCGTTCGCGCCGCCATCGCAAGAGAGGGACGGCCCTCCCTTCTCCTGTTGTACGGGGATGACTTTCAGGTCCGTGGCGCCACCGCCGCGCTGATCAACGACCTCGTTCCCAGCCAGAATCGCGCATTCAATTTAGAAAAGTTTGACGGTCGTAGCGCCGGCTGGGACGAAGTCGAGGCTGCCTTGATGACACCGCCTTTTTTTCCCGGCAAAAAGGTCGTGCTGGTGGAAAACGCTCCTTACTTCCTCGCCCAGGAGCGGAAAGGAGAGATTGCCGCCAAAGTTCTCGAGCTTTGGAATGAAGAAAAACAAGAAGAAGCGGCGCGTCTCCTCTTCGACCTCCTGTCGCTGCAGGGGTGGACCGAGGAAGAATGGGAGCGCGTGCAGGGCAAACTTTCACCGTCCCAGATCACCTATCTCTGCGCTGCCGATGAAGAAAAAGACGTGGCGCAGATAGAGGAACTCTTGGCTTTTTGCCGCAGCCGCCTGGGATTTAGTCAACGTAGATCACGGGGCGGCCACGGGCTCGCGGAAATCATCGAGCGTGGCCTCCCGCCTTGGGCGGTCCTGCTGCTTACGACGGTCCACGTGGATCGCCGCACCCGTTTGTACCGACGTTTCGAGGAGACAGGTAAGGTGCTGGACTTCACGTTGGAGCGTGACCGCAGCGGCAGAATAGCGCGTGATGCGCTCGCGGACCTGCTCGAGCGACGCCTGAAAGAGGCAAGTAAAAAAATGAACGCGCGAGGAAAAGAGATCGTTCTGCAGCGGGCCGGCAACCAGCTCTGGTCCCTCCATCAAGAATTGGAAAAGCTTTTTCTCTACACCGGTGACCTGGCCCTAATCTCCGCCGAGGACGTCGAAGCCGTGTTTATCGACCAAGGAGAAGACTGGATCTTTGATCTGACAGGCGCGCTAGCGCAAAAAGACGCCGCGGGAGCGCTCAAACATCTGGCGCGGCTATTGGCGCAGGGAGATCATCCGCTAAAGATACTGGCCGTGCTGGCCAGCGAGGTGCGGCGGCTTCTAGCCGCGCGCGCCCTGATCGAAGGCGGGTTACGCGAGCGCTGGAAAAAATCGATGACTTACACCCAATTTCAGACTCATGTCGTCGGCAAAATGCCGCAGCTATTGACGCGCAACCCCTACGGAGATTACCTCGCATTGCAAAGGGCAGACAACTTTACGATCCAAGAACTCATTCGTTACCTGGGTGAAATCCGGGATGCGGATGTGCGGTTGAAGTCAACCCGCACGCCGCCTCCTACAGTGCTGGAGCGGCTCATCCTGGAAATCTGTCTAGGAAACAAGTTAGCCAAGCGAGCAAACCGTGCGCCCGCTACGACTGCTTAGGTTCGCCATTTTGTCCCTGGTATTCTGCCCGTTGGATACGACAGAAGGGGTCGGCGCAATGTCGGTTCAAACCTGCTTCACGCCCGCCCGGAGTTGCGCGGACCGCATCCTGCGCGCCATCGCTAACGCCAAAAAAGAAGTCTTGGTCGCTGTGTACGCCTTTACCAGCGACGAGATCGCCCAAGCGCTGGCGGAAGCGCGCCGGCGTGGGGTCAATGTTCAGGTGGTCCTGGACCGGGAGTTTGACCAGCAGAATACGAGCTCCAAAGGGGCCTTTTTAGAAAAGCAGGGAATTAAGTTGCGCCGGGTTTCAGGCCTAAAGCACCAAACGACGGACAGAGGAAGGGGTCTCATGCATCAGAAGTTTGCTATTATGGACCGCAGCGTGGTGCTTACAGGTTCTTATAATTGGACGGCGGCCGCTGACAAGTTCAATCACGAGAACCTGCTTCTCTTTCACGACGCCAGCCCGCTGGCAGAGGACTACCGCCTGGAGTTTTTTCGCCTTTGGGATAAGCAACCATGAAACGGGTGACTCGGCCCGCCGCGGCGATTGGCAGCGCCTTTGTATTTGGCTTTCTCTGCCACTTCCTCTACCAGCGCTGGAGCGAACCTCAAGTCGCTCCAGCGGATCGTTTCCCGGAAACTCGTAGCTATGCGGTCACCTACGTGCCATCGGCTGAACCGACCCCGCAACCCATCGAGCTTCCTCTCATCCGAGCCGGCGATTTGCGCAAACTGCGCCAGCTCGCGGGCACCGAAGTGCGCGTGCGCGGGCGCATCTATCGTGTCGGCCACTCGAGCAGGAGCAACACTTACTTTCTCAACTTTGGTCCAGCGCGGTCGGCCTTCACGGGCGTCATCTTCTCTTCTGCCGCCGAAGTTTTCGCACGCCGACGCATCAACCCGCTAAATTACGAAGGCCGAGAGGTTGAGATCTCCGGAGAAATCAAGGACGATCCTAGGTATGGGCTGGAAATGATTCTGGAGGATCCGGCGAACATTAGAATTCTCAACTGATCCGGTTTTGCAAAACGGGTTGGACCTAAGGCCGCTTTGCGCTAGAATAGATGACGCGATGGACACGACAAAAAAGCGCTGTATGGTCTGCGGCAAAACACTCGAGCTGTCAGGTAGCATCTGTGCCCCGTGCCAGGAACGCATTCGCCACGAGGCACTGGGAGAACGAGAGAGCACGCGCGCCCGGAGCGAGAAGGAGTTAAAAAAACACGGGGTAACGCCACAGGAAAAGCGCTGACAGGCGAATCCATAGGTTCTTTGAGGCTCACTAACGAGAATTGCCGAGGAGGAAACCATGGCTGAGAGAGAAACCCAACAGAAAGCTCTACGCCTCCTTGAGGAGGCTTACCGGCGCCAGATGGAAGGGGAACTCGAGGACGCCATCCGTCTCTATAAACAGTCCATCGGGATCCGCCCCACGGCGGAAGCACATACGTTTCTGGGTTGGACTTACAGCTTTCAAGGCAACTATGAGAAAGCCATCGAAGAATGCAAGAAGGCAATCGCCATAGACCCCGATTTTGGTAATCCGTACAATGATATTGGAGCCTATCTACTCGATCTCGGCAAACTCGATGAGGCGATTCCATGGCTCGAAATGGCCACGCACGCCTCTCGGTACGAGGCCTACCATTATCCTCATTGTAATCTCGGCCGCGTCTACATGGTCAAAGGGATGTTAAAGAAGGCCATGGAAGAGTTCGAGAAAGCCCTTGCCATTGACCCGGGTTATTCCCCCGCTCGCCAATTCCTTGACGCGATTCAACAGCAGCTCCAGTAGCCCGCCGGCCCTTGCATGCAAAACCCAAGCGCCACTCGCTAGATGCAAGGGCAACCGCGTCACTTCGAAACGATCGGCAGTCGTCTCGGTTTTCAGATTCGCGAGGAGACGCCGCAGCGTCTTTTCCTGACCTGGCAAGGAACGCGCTTCCCCGGATGGCTTTGTCTTGGCCTCGCGATTTTCCTCCTTTTTCTTTCCGTGCCGATCTTGCAGGCGATCAAATTGCAGGGTTTTGCGAGCCGTGTCGGAGCGTTATGGTATTTTCCCCTAATGAATCTTCTGCTCCTTGGCATTGGCGTCTTTCTTGTGTCCGTCAGGCGCAGCATTACCCTCGACCGTCAATCCGCCCGCGTTTTGCTTAAGAAAGAGACTCTGGTGAGTCGTCGCGTTCTGCAGTTGGATTTTCCCGAGATTGTCTCCCTCAAGGTTGGGGCGGACCAACTTTACAGCGGTCCAGCCGTCGCCGGCTCCACCGTAGGACAAAGTTTCTTTCCGGTTCAGTCGCTGCGTCTTGTGCTGAATGGCGGTGAAACCGTGCTTCTAGAGCGAGGCAGCCGAAAAAGAGTGGAAAATTTAGGAGAGAGACTGAGTATTTTCTTAGAAAAGCCCCTGGCAAAGAACCGGTAAGGGTCTACCCATCCGGCCAGTTATGTTATAGAATCTCGTTCGCTATTTCTCGGCAATGGACAACTACATTGATTCGCATCCGGCAGAACAAGGAGGAGGGTAGTCCCTGAACGCTAGCAGGAAAGTCCTGGCCTTTGCTGTTTTAATCTGGCTCCTCCTTCCCACGACCGCTCGCGCCGAATCTTTCTTCTCGGATGATGAACTCACTGCGCGCGCGGCTTATCTCATGGATGCCGCCACAGGCAAAGTCCTTTATCAACGCGAGGCCGAAACGCCGCTGCCCCCTGCCAGCACAACCAAAATTGTTACCGCTCTGGTGGTCTTGGATAGCCATAGATTGAAAGAGACCGTACAGGTAGGCAAATCCATTGGCCGCATCCCGTCGACGAAACTTGGGCTTAGGCCAGGCCAGTCTATTAGCATGGAGGATTTGCTGTACGGCCTTCTGCTGGCATCCGCTAACGATGCAGGAATCGTCCTCGCACGAGCGATTGGTGGGTCGGTCGAGCGCTTCGCGAAAATGATGACTGCCAAAGCGGCCCAGTTGGGCGCCAGGAACACCCAATTTGTTAACCCTCCTGGGCTAACGGCACCGGGCCATTATTCGACCGCACGCGACCTGGCGGTCATTTTTAATCAGGCGATGAAACATCCGGAGTTCAAGAAAATAGTCCAGACCAAAACCAGTAGAGTTGACCTCACGACCACCCTGAAGAACAGGAAGAGAACGCGCGTCTTGCCCATTCGCAACCACAATCGTCTGCTGTGGGACTTTGACGGCGCAATCGGCGGAAAAACCGGCTATACCTTAGCGGCACAAAAATGCTTTGTGGGCGGGGCGTCACGCAACGGTGCCACGCTTATCGTTTCTATTTTAGGCTCGCGTAACCTCTGGGGCGACGCCAGGAAGCTTCTCGAATACGGTTTCAATCACTATGAGCAACTGAAGAACGGAGTTGTTCCTGGTCCGCTCCCGGAAAAGCCCTCGCCTTCCCTTCTTACTCCAGAAGAAGAGCGCCAGGTCCAATCACGCAACGGTTATATCATCCAGGTGGGGTCGTTTCGCGAGCGCGAGTTGGCTCACTCCTTGAACGAGCGGATGGTTGAAGTCGGCTACCCATCTTATATGGAAGTGGTCGTGCACGACGGGGGCGAGACCAACTACAGAGTTCGACTCGGTCCGTTCGCCAATCTGCATGCGGCCCAGGACATCGCGCGCGAGATCGAAGGCAAAAGCGGTTTCCGTCCGATCATCCTGTCCACCGCGCCGGATCCAACCAAGCTATAGTTTTCCCGAAACTCAGCTCTCAATTTGCCTGCCTTACTGGTTCGATCCAAAGGAGCTTCTCTCGAACACTCCTTGCAGTCTATTTTAAATCTTTCTATAAGAGAGCCTGTTTTTATCCCCTCGTCCGCCTCTTCTCGCGTGACGATCGCGGTGAGGGTGGTGGGGCCGAGATAGAGAAGGGTCGAGGATCGGAGATAGATAAAGACGGAATTGAGAGCACGAGCCAACGGAGGAGACGGCGATGCAGAAAAAGATCACGCTCAAAGTCAACGGCAAGCGGCACACCCGGGAGGTTGGGGCGGAGCGGCTATTGATTGATTTTTTGCGCTACGATTTAGGGT
>JBOHVR010000634.1:0-4585 GCA_050735755.1 Binatia bacterium | reverse complement strand
CTCGAACGGTTCATCCAGGAAGGTGGGCAGCAGGGGCAGAGTTCCGACGGCGCGGCCGCCCTGCTCTTGCACCCAATCCAACGCCTTCCCCAGATCCGAGTAATTTCCCGCCCCCCAGCTTGTGCTCGAATGCAGCGCGTAGAGGGGAACGAAGATTCCCCAGCTTCGTTGCGGGGCGGGATCCTCATACGCGCGCGCCGGAGCGGCGATTACCAACGCCTCAAGGTCCTCATGATCGATCTCTAGGCGCAGCCGGTGATAGCCGAGCGGCAGCGCGCGATCCAGCGCTAATCCGGCCCTGAGATAGCGAACGCCGCCGATCTCTTTGGTTGCGGCGGTTTGCGCATCGAGTCGGGCCGCTCCGCTGCGGCATTCCCCGGATTCCAGCCGGATCTGATAATCGATAGGCTTGTCTGCGCGGTCCACCGGCAGGCGTAGCTTGACCGCGGCAAGGTTTCCTTCCCAAGCCACGACGATTTTGTCCAGGCAGCGGTTCCATAAGCCCTGGCGCCGCTCGCGCAGCGCGTCCGGAGCATCATCTAATTTATCGATGGCCGCGCCGAGGACCTGCAAGATGCGTGTTACGCTTGCGGGATCCGGCTCCCGTAGCTGGCCAAAGATGTCGTAATATTGAGTCTGCACGTTGTAGAGCCGTGCCAGTCGCCGCAGCGCTGCCAGGGAAGTATGACTCATGGCTTTAATGTCGATGGCTGCAGGAGTTCCAAAATCCCTTGAATCGGGACTCCCGCCCAATCCGGTCTGTTATTCAGTTCGTAGGCCAGTTCGTAAACCGCCTTCTCCAAAAGATGCGTGTCCAAAAGAATGGCGAGCTCCTCCTTGGCTTGAGGCAAAAAGTTGGATTGCCGGGCGATCTGCAGGTAAGACCTGAGAAAGGCGACGGAGACCCACACGTTCCAATAGCGCGCCCACTGGATCAGCCGCGGCAGGTCTTCAGGACGAACTTCAGAACCGCGGAGTTTGGCGACCGTGGCATAATTGAAGGAGCGCAGCATCCCGGCTACGTCGCTCACAGGAGAACGCTTGTGCCGGCGTTCAGTGATGGGACGGGCGGGTTCCCCTTCAAAATCGATGATGACGAAATCTTTTCCCGTGTAAAGCACCTGCCCGAGATGGAAGTCGCCGTGACAGCGAACGCGGAGCGCGCTGATCTTCTTATCGCGCAGCAGTTGCAGGCGCTCGAGGATTACCTTTCGCACCGCCAGAACTCTCTCGGCGTCTGCGCGCGTGGTCTCGGGCAAGCTCTTGAATCGCTTTGCCAGGAGCTCGAGGGACTGGTTCGCGAGGGTGCGCATGCCTTGATAGAGAGAGCGGCGGTAGAACGAGGTGAACGGTTCTGTAGCGAAAGCCGGATCACCGTCCGCGGCGAGGGCGACGTGCAGCTCGGCGGTGCGCTGGCCCAACAGCTCTGCCGAAGAGATGTAAGAGCCGATCGCTTCACGCGCCAACGCGGGCGTTTCTTCTTCGATAAGATCGAGAAGGTGCCGGCAGGGAAGAGCGAATTTTTCGATGTCCGGGGGCCGCGCCAAAGACTCCTCAAAATAGCGCCGCAAGCTGTCCAGAGTATAGCCCCACGCGTCCCCGACGTTGGGAACTAGGCTCTGCATGATGCCGACGGTTACCGGTTCTCCTTGGCGCCGCTTCAGCTCCAGCGCCCCCGCGAGTAGCGGGATATTGCGAAAATTCGTGTGCTCGGTGATAAAGCGCCCGATTTCGAGATCCGGGTTCACGCCCTCTTGCGCGCGGCGAAAAATTTTGAGGATGAGCTGGTCGCCAAAAATCACCGAAGTGTTGCTCTGCTCGCGCCGTAGGGGAACGGGATCGAGCGGTCCATTCGCCGATCCGCGCAGCGAGCGAAAAACCTTGGAAGGCCAGGCGACGACCGTACCCAAATCCCCTTTAAAAGTGCGCCGCCGGGCGATGGCGTCTAATAGAGTCTTGCAAAAACTGCCGTCGACCAGAACGTCGTACAGGGTTCCCTCGTTGCCCGCATCGTTATCCCGAAACCGCACTTGGGCCACCAGCGCGCCTCTATGACTCTGGCGGATCTCCGCCGCGTGCTCCCCGGTAGCGCAGGCTAGAGGTAGAATATAAGTCTCCGGCGTGCGGCCCTGGTACTGCACTTCGATGAAAGTCAGATAGGCCGTAGCCGAATCGTAAGGAAGCGCAACGGCCCCGGCGATTTTGGCGAAACGGATAGTGTGCGCCTTGCCGCCGAACCAACGGCAGGATTGCAGATGAGAAGGTAAAAGCCTTTCCAGCGCGCCCTTGGAATTGCCACGGAGGACCTCCTCCCATGACGACTCAACTTGAAGCGTGGGAAGCTCCGCCTCGCTGCCCGCCCGCAGTTCGATGCTTCTCGGACTCTCCAGCTTAAACCAGTAAAAAGAGTGGGGGCCGAGCGTGATAAAATAGGGAAGCTCCCCGATGGACGGAAACGGGATTTGGCCGATCATCTCGACCGGGACCGTGCCCTTGAAAGCCGCCAGATCCAGCTCGACGAATTGAACGAAGCGCGACAGGTTGGCGACCACGAGAATGACTTCCTCCTGGAAGCGCCGGATAAAAACCAGGATCTTGCGGTTGTCGGGCACGATGAATTCGATGGATCCCCGTCCGAAGGCGCGGTAGCGCTTGCGCAGCTGAATCATCCGCTTCATCCACCACAGGATCGAGTGGAGGTTGTACTGCTGCGCCTCGACATTCATCGCTTCGTAATGATACTCCGGGTCGATGTTGATGGGCAGGTAAAGCCGCTGCGGGTTCGCGCGCGAAAAACCGGCGTTGCGGTCGGCGCTCCATTGCATCGGCGTGCGCACGCCGTTGCGGTCTCCGAGGTAAATGTTGTCGCCCATGCCGATTTCGTCGCCGTAATAGATAATCGGCGTGCCGGGAAGAGAGAACAGGAGGCTGTTCATCAGCTCGATTTTTCTGCGATTGTTTCCCAACAGCGGGCCGAGCCGCCGGCGGATCCCCAAGTTGATGCGCGCCTGCGGCTCGCTGGCGTAAACCTTGTACATGTAATCACGGTCTTCATCGGTCACCATTTCCAAGGTGAGCTCGTCGTGGTTCCGCAGGAACACGGCCCATTGGCTGTTCTCCGGTATCTGGGGAGTTTGATCCATGATGTCGATAATCGGGTAATGGTCCTCCATGTGGATCGCCATGAAAAGACGCGGCATGACCGGGAAATGGAAGGCCATGTGACACTCGTCGCCGCGGCCAAAGTAGGTGGCGGCATCTTCCGGCCATTGATTGGCTTCCGCGAGAAGCATGCGCTGGCTGTAGCGGCGATCGACATAGCGCCGCAACTCGCGCAAGAACTCGTGCGTCTCGGGAAGGTTCTCGCAGATGGTTCCTTCACGCTCGTAGAGATAGGGCACCGCGTCGAGGCGGAAACCATCCACTCCCATCTCGAGCCAGAAATCGAGAACGCTCAACATGGCCTTGCGGACTTCAGGGTGATCGAAGTTCAAGTCCGGCTGGTGCGAATAGAAGCGATGCCAGTAATAGGCCTTGGCGACGGGGTCCCAGGCCCAGTTGGCGGTTTCGAAATCTTTAAAAATGATGCGCGCCTCCTGATACTTCTCCGGCGTGTCGCTCCAAACGTAGAAGTTGTGCGCGCTGCTGCCGGGCTTGGCTTGGCGCGCGCGCTGGAACCACGGATGCTGATCCGAGGTATGATTCAAAACCAACTCGGTAATGACGCGCAGACCGCGCCGGTGCGCCTCGCGAAGAAAGATCTTGAAATCCTGCAGCGTTCCGTAGTGAGGGTGGACGTCGGTGTAATCCGAGATATCGTAGCCGTCATCGCGCTGCGGCGAGGGATAGAACGGAAGCAGCCAGAGCGCGCTGACCCCGAGATCCTGAAGGTAATCCAGTTTGTCGGTAAGCCCGGGGAAATCGCCTATGCCGTCGCCATTGCTGTCGCAAAACGCGCGCACGTGAAGCTGGTAAATGATCGCGTCCCGGTACCATAAGGGATCGTTGTCGAGGAGCGCCGGAGACTTTTTGTTGGATCCATTTTCCATGACTACGCTGCCGGACATGGGTGACTCACATGAAGTAGTCGAAATCCTGCTCCTTGTGAGTGCGACGCAAGACGCGAAAGATGTGCGCCGGGACGGACTGAGGATTGAGCTCCACATAATTGCGCGTCCCCTGCCAAAAAAAACGGGCGTGGGTGAGCAGATCGTGGACCTGGTAAGGCTGCTGGGGGTCGAGGCGAAAAAGCTCGAGCGGAAGCTCCACCCAGCCTGACTGGATGTGATAGGGATCCAAGTTAACGACGGTGAGAATGATATTGCCCAAGTCTTCGGTTTGTTTGCTGAAGCAGACGAGTTGGTCATTGCTGACGGGGTGGAAACGCAGGCTCCAGTCGCTGTGCAGCGCCGGATTGTCCCGCCGGATGCGGTTCACGCGGGCAATCAACGGTCGCAAGCTGTCGGCGCGCTCGAGATCCCACGACTTGATTTCGTATTTTTCCGAATCGAGGTATTCCTCACTGCCGGGCTCGCGCGGTTGGCTCGCGCACAGTTCAAAAGCGGGTCCGTACATTCCATAATTG
>JBOHVR010000633.1:0-8079 GCA_050735755.1 Binatia bacterium | reverse complement strand
GAATTATTCTCTTGCTTATTTGCATGTCTCGCCTCCTTGAAGCTAAGTTGCCCCGTTCATTTTTTAAGCTCTGCCTTGGGAAAGCCGTACGCTTCAAGCACTTTCGCCTGCCATTGGTCTATCTGCTGATGGTGCTCCCAACTCACGAGGGAGAGTTTCTTTCCTTTGAGCTGTTGCTCTACCGCACCGCCACGCACATGAACGGAAGAAGCCAGCGGTTCCTTCTCGTCCGTTATTTTCTGCGCCTCGGGGCTCGCCATCCATTCGAACCAGAGGAGCGCAGCATGAGGATGCTGTGCAGTGGCAAGGATCGCCTGTTCATTGCCAGACCTTAAGGGAACAGGCTCAAGAATGACATACTGCAGAACGCCAGTAGGGTCCTTTGCCTCCAACTCCTTCATGTTGTGCCAGTTCGGCCCAACCATCATGGGAATCTCCCCGGCTAAAATTGACGTCATCGTTCGGGTCGAGCCCCGAACCCAAATAGGCTCTTGCTCTTTTATCCTTCGGGCAAAGTCTAGCGTTTTTTCAAGCCCCCAGGCAGGCACCAGCGCCGCGATTTCGGTCGGACGGATGTCCAGGGCAAACTTTTTCCCCTTGAAGTGTGGTTTCAGAAGATCTTCCCACGTCTTAGGCAGCTGTTTTGCGGGAACCAAGTTCTTGTTGTACACAGTAACAGAGAACCGGCTGGAGAAGGACAAAATATTGCGGTTGATGGAATCGATCATGGGCGGAGGAATCTGCAGCACCCGTTGTTGAGCCATGCCGAGAATATCGATCTTTGAGAAATAAGGCAGGTACTGGCTCCAGAACTCGTTCGAGACATTGACAACATCCCACTCCTTGGCCCTGCCACTGCTGACCTCAAGGAAAAGCCGATGAGCAGCGTCCGTCCCGGTGGTCTCCACCATATGGACGTTGATAAAGGGATAACTCTTCCTGAAAGCTTCAGCAGAGGCTTTAATATTGGCCGGCCTCATATTCACGATGGCGCCGAGGTTTCCTTCTTTCTTCGCCTGCGCCAGGATTTCATCGCGGCTCGTGATAAAAGCGTACCCCTTGTTGGCGTCTTTGGTTGCGCTAAGCGCTTCTACGCTTGTCGCCACGGCAAAAACGCCAATCACAATCAGAGTTGAAAAGCGTTTTGGGCAATCGACTTTCATGGCCCTTCTCCTTTCGAGAAGCGGTAACTACGGGGAGTACGAGTCGTTTCCCGTCTGCAAACCTTGCACGCGCGTCAACTGCAGAATTAATCTCCGGCTGAGGTCAGCGTTACAAACAAGCTTCGCAAGTTTTCGGGCTAAATCTTTCCCAGCGCCCGCAACACTTTTTCCTCCGTAATCGGCAAGTCGGTGATCCGTACGCCAATTGCCTCATAGATTGCATTACTCACCGCAGGGGCAATGGGGCTCAGCGCGGTTTGCGCCACTGCTTTTGATCCGTTAGGACCGGGTCCGTCCTCGTTTTCCACCATCAGGGAGAGAAAATTTTCCGGCAGGTCATGCAGCAGCGGAAGGCGATACTGCAGCGGGCCTCCGTTTAACAATTGACCGTCCCGATATACCATCTCTTCATAAAATGTATTGCCCAGTCCCATGATGGCGCCGCCGTCCAACTGGCACCTGCACGACAGCGGATGAATTGCCTTACCTACGTCCGTGACGTTCGAGTATTGGAGCAAGCGCACTTCGCCCGTGTCCAAATCCACCTCAACCTCGGCGGCCGCCGCGCTCAAGTTCCAGTGTGGAACGATCCCTCGCCACGGGTTGTTATAGTAAGGCGTGCCGTATGACCCTTTCCCCATGACCAGCACCGCCGAACCGAGCGCGGCGACAATGTCGCCGATCGAAAAACTTCGCTCGCCGTAACGCAGCTGCCCGGCTTCAAAGCGCCAGTCCTCAGGCCGCCCGCCCTTCACCCGCGCGGCAACCTCCATCAATTCGCGTTTCAAGTCGTCGCACGCGCGCGCAGTCGCGTTCCCCAGCGACACCGTGCACCGGGAGCTGCCCACGCCAGGAAAGAAAGGAAGCGTCGTATCAGGGTGACTAATCTGCACCTGATTTTCAGGAATACCCAAAGTCTCTGCCGCTACCCGCGTAAGAACGGTGTAAAGCCCCTGCCCTATCTCAATCCCGGTGTGGAGAACCTTTATGGTTCCTTTGGAATTTGCGGTGACCGTTACCCAGGTGTCGCTCGTGCCCGAGTATCCATGGCGGAAACCGGTCGCCATGCCGCGGCCGCGGACACGTTTGGAATTGACCGGCTTTTCAGTCTTATCACCAACACGCTCAGACTTGCCGTCCCAGCCAATTGCTTCCACGGCTCTCTTGAGCAGATCATCCATATCGGAATCGAATGGGCTCGTTCCTTCCGCAACCTGGTCGCCGCGGCGATAGACATTTTTCAGACGAAACTCCATGGGGTCCATCCCCAACTCGCGCGCGATGACGTCGTAATGCGACTCGTAACCCCATGTGGTTTGGGCTCTGCCGACTGCGCGAAAAGCCGTCGCAGGGATTTTGTTGGTGTAGTAGGAGTTGGCCACAACCCGAAAATTAGGAATCCGATACGGCCCCCAGGCGAGAGACGCGCCGCGCACCGACGCTCCTCCCGCTCCGCCATACGCCCCTTTATCGACCAAAAGCTCCACTTCTTGCGCCACTAGGGTTCCATCCAACTTCACTCCGGTTCGCGCGCGCCACACCATCGAGTGACGCACGCCCGCCGTGAAGCTGTCCTCGGCCGACGCGACGAATCGCACGGGGCGCCCGGTCTCGCGCGCCAGCCAGATCGCGATCAGATGCTCGTTCTTCAGCTCCTTCGAGCCAAAACCGCCGCCTACGAACGGAATCCGAATAAGGACGCGATCCGGCTCTACGCCGAAAACCTCGGCAATTTCGCGCCGGGCGCCAAAAGGGTGTTGGACAGGCGCCAGGAGCTCGATCCGATCGCCCCGCACTTCGGCCAGGCAGACACCGATGTTTTCTATGGGGTAGTGAAATATGGTGGGGAAGAAATAGCTTCCTTCAAAGACACGGTCGGCTTGCTTGAAGCCTTCGTCCACATCCCCCCAACCGAATTTGAATTCGCCCACAAAATTACTGCCCCGTTCTTCGTGTACCAGCGGGGCGTCTGATTTGAGCGCGTCGCGAACGTCAAAGACGGATGGCAATTCCTGATAATCGACTTCGATCAACTCCAGCGCTTGCCGCGCGATCGCGACCGTTTCTGCCGCGACGCCTGCTATAATCTCGCCCTGGTAGCGGACCTTGCCCACGGCAATGAAAGGCTGGCTGCCATGTTTATGGGGACTCAGCTCACCTAGATGCCGGGGGGTGCATACGGCAACCACTCCGGGAAGTTGCCTAGCCTTGTCTGCATTGATCGAATGGATCTCAGCGTGCGCGTGGATACTGCGCAGAACGGCGCACTCCAGCGTTCCTGAGGGAAGCGCCATGTCTTCCGTATAAACGGCTTTTCCAGTAACCTTTGCTCGCGCATCGACACGGTCGGAATGATCGGCCATAGTTTTTCTCAGTGGTCCGCAACGCGATAAATTTATTTCCGTCGATAGCGGTCGACGGCCGGATTGACACCTTTTTTCTTGCCTTTATCCCACAAGTAAAAGCCTTTGTCGCTCTTGATCCCGCGGCAACCAGCGGCAACAAGCTTGCGCAGCAGGTCCGGCGATTTATAAGCAGGCCCGAGTTCGGCCTCCAAAACCTCGGCAATGCCGAGAGTGGTATCCAGCCCGACATAATCTAACGATGTGATCGGGCCCATTTTGTGCCCCAGGCACAACGAGGTTTTGTCCGCATCCTCGCAGCTCATAACTCCTTCTTCCACGACCTTTACCGCCTCCATCAAAAACGGGACGAACATGCGATTGATGCCGAAGCCCGCCTTGTCCTCGGCAAAAATAGGTTCTTTGCCCATTTCGCGGCAGAAACGGGTAATCGTTTCTGCGGTTTCGTCCGATGTGAGGAATCCTCTGATCAACTCGCAGCCGGGTTGAACCGGGACTGGATTCATGAAGTGCATCCCCATAAACCGCTCCGGATACGAGTACCCACCGGCCAGGCGCGTAATGGAAATCGACGACGTGTTCGAAACCAAGATTTTCTGGTAACTCATTTGCGCGAGCGCGCCGATCGTCTCTTTTTTAGCTTCCTCGTTTTCGACAATCGCTTCGATCAGGATGTCACGATCGAGCAACATCTCACGTTGCGTTCCCGCGCGCAGAAGACCGAGCGCTTGCTCGACCGTGTTGGAAGAAATGCCTCTGGTTCCGCCGGTTTTCTCATGTGTCTCGATCAACCGCCGCAAGCTTTCCCGGATCCGCTCCATACCCCTCTGGACAATGGCCTCGGTCACATCCACGACGACGGTATCAAAACCCTGAGTGGCAGCGACTTGCGCGATGCCGCTTCCCATCAACCCAATCCCGACGACTCCTACTTTGGAAATTCCCGAGCTCATAGCGAGACCGATGCAATATTCGTCCACTTACCAACGCGTTGTCAAGCCGGCTTTCGTTTCCCCGGCTTCAGTCGATGAGCGCGAGCGAATTCCATATTCTTTTCTTTGTGTTTTCCTGGAAAAGAATTGCTAAAGAAGCGAGCATTTGATATCCGCTTCGCACTGAAATCGATATATCGTGATCTGAACGCAATGGGCTACACTTCAGCAGCCGATGTTGGAAAGGCTATTCATCCCGGCTCAGCGCGGCGGGGAGGAAGAGGACGCCCCGATGATGGGACTCGGCCATGCTTTGTTCAAAGAATGATCGACAATGATGAAGGCAGTTTCTCAATCCCGACATGACCCGCTGGCGGGTGCCGAGGTTTATCTTCCGCTTTCGCCCGAGCGCGTGTGGCGCAGCTCTATGAGGTGCTAAAGCACTTTGATCTTCAGCGCGCGAACTGATTGCTCTGAACGCTCCGGCATTCATGCCACTTTAGACACGCTCCACCATGAGCGCCACCGCTTCGCCACCGCCGATGCATAGAGAAGCTATGCCGCGCCGCTTACCAAGCTGCAAAAGGGAATGGATCAGGGTCGTCAGGATCCTGGCGCCGCTTGCGCCAATTGGATGTCCGAGCGCTACTGCGCCGCCACGGACGTTCACTTTCTCGGCGTCCAGGCCCAGTTCTCGATTAATGGCGAGCGATGAAACAGCAAAGGCCTCGTTGATTTCGAACAGGTCAATATCATCAATGACGCATCCGGCTTTGCGCAGCACGGAACTTATCGCCTGAACCGGAGCCATCGTGAACCACTCCGGCTCACGCGAAAACTCGCTATAGGCAAGGATCCGCACTGCGGGCTTTATACCGAGTTCTCGCGCTTTTTCGCCGCTCATCACGACTGCCGCCGCGGCGCCGTCACTGATGGAAGAGGCATTGGCCGCGGTGACGCTGCCTCCCTTTCGAAATGCAGGTTTTAACGCATTAATCCTCTCACGATTTAACTTGTTCACCTCTTCATCTTCCGCAATCACAGTTTCAGTTCCGCCACCGCCGGCTTTCACTGGCACGATCTCGTTCTTAAAATCTCCTCTGCGTTGAGCGGCTTGCGCGCGTTCATAACTCATCAGAGCGAACTCGTCTTGCTCTCGGCGCGAGATCTTGAACTCTGCGCCGCATAATTCAGCCGCCTCGCCCATGTGGAAGTCATTGTACACGTCCCAGAGCCCGTCCTTGATGAGACTATCCAGCACGACCCCATGGCCGAGGCGGTAGCCGGCTCGCGCCTTTTCCATCAGATAAGGCGCGTTGCTCATGCTTTCCATGCCGCCGGCGACAACCACGTCGGCGTCCCCAAGGCGAATAGCCTGGGCCGCCAGCATGACCGCCTTCAGGCCGGAACCGCATACCTTATTGATCGTAAGGCAGGGAACCGCCTTCGGAATGCCGGCAGCCAATGCCGCCTGCCGTGCCGGAGCCTGACCCAGCCCAGCTGAAAGGACGTTTCCCATAATGACGCCGTCGACAACCGCCGCCGGCAAGTTGATGCGGCGTAAAGCTTCCGCAACAACGATGCTCCCGAGGTGCGTTGCGGAGATCCCGCTTAATGAGCCGCGAAAGCTGCCTATAGGAGTTCGCACCGCGCTAGCGATGATAACCTCAGTCATGCTTCTTTTCCTGAAAAAATTTCATGCGGCATTATTCGACCGGAAGCTGCATTTCCGGAAAGCAAAGAGAGATTTTTCACGCGTAACGGTTTCATGTCAAGGCTCGTTTTTAGAGCACACCGTGTCACGGAGCCGATACTGAAGCGAACCGTTCCTTCCCTTTTCTGTTCTTTCACCGGAATCCTTTTCCACAATGCGATCGGGCCCGCCGCTATATCGTTATCATCGGCAACCATCCGGATGATTGTCAGTTTTGGCGCGCTTTCTTCAAGAAGGACAGATCGGCAAAATCGTTTAACTTGACCGTTGGAAAGCGCTCATTTTTAAGCTCCAGAACTTCCACGATGTGAGCAATCGCGGTCTCGCTAATATCGCTGGAATACCATTCCCGCAGCACGTCATAGTTGCCCTCAACCGCCTCTTTTCCGAGATAACCAACATGGGTCATTGCCACCGCTATGGCTTCCTCCTTATGGTTTCTTGCATAGTCGGTCGCCGCTACCACGGCATTGACTACCTTCTGAACGACCCCGGGCTTCTCCTCGATCAGTGTTTGGCCCGTCGCTAGACACCCCTCGGGCCACGCATCGTCCTTGTCCGGATAGGGTAAAAGATGAAACCCGCCTTTCTTTAACCAGGCCAGGTATTGGGGGCGGCCAAACACAGCCGAAAAGGTCGGATCGGCGAAAGCTTTCGCGCGAGCTGCGAGATCACCGGAAACAACTTCCAGGTCGCGGTCAGGATCCCAGCCGTAGCCCCGGCACAACCACAGGACCTCGTTGCGCGACCTGCCGCCTCCCACCATTACCTTTTTGTTCTTTAGATCGGCAAACGACCGGATATCGTCTCTGGCCGCGCATGGATATTTCGAATTGCTGGTCGCGCACAACGCCTTGACTTTCACTCCTTGGGTGACAGCTTCGACGATGGCGCTTATCGAAGTATAGAAAGCAATCTCACCCTGCACCAGCAGTTCCACGACTCTTCGCTTCGGATCGTGCGAATGTAAGCAGCGTAGTTGAACCCCTTCTTTGTCAAAAAAGCCGCGGTCCTCGGCGACGTAAAATGGCAGACCGCTCATGGACGGCGCGCGTAGTATGATGATCATTGTTACACCTGTATCCTCGGTTTAAGCTTATCGATCTAGGCTCAGCAGAACGAGACGATCGCCGCGATTCATTAGGCCACTTCCGCGATCTGTTTCCCCTTGTCGCCCCTGATCAGGTTTGCCACATCGCGTATGTCGGCAACTTTTTCAAGCTGCCATGACGCGTCCAGTAGTCTTTCGCCAGCGTCCTTCGATAGCGATTCCGCCGTTAAAGCGCGAAACTTAGCCTCAACCTGCGCGTCGCTCATGGGGCGCTCGGGCGAGCCGGTGGGGTGTTCGACAATTTCTTTATAGGCGCGACCGTCTTTGAGCACGACCGTTGCTGCGACCACCCCGCGCGGTAGAGACGGATCTGCAACGACGGTGATTTTGTCACGAACGGATGCGATGAACGGGTCGTTCGCTCGCTCATCGCTGTATTGGAGTGGAAACGCAGCGCCGTCGACCAAGCCTACTGCCATGGAATGATGATAGGAGAAACTCGCTTGCACGCCGGTAGTTGGATGCCGCAACGTTTCTTCGTTCTTGAACGCGCGCACCGATCCGGTGATGGTCTCTACGTTATCGGCCGTTACTCCGTCCTTGGATCTGAGAGACAGCATGGCATCGATAAGCCCGTGCTTTCCGACTCCGCAGGCATACGGTTTTATGCCGACCGTTGGAAGCTCCCAATGTTTGCCCAAGCCAGTCATGGCCTTATCTAAATCGTAGTTTGTAGCCATGATCGCCACGAAGCCCCGTTTACCTTCTAGAAGCTGGATGAACGCGGCGTTACACTGCCGCTCTTCCCACCATCCCAGCTCGACGGTCCTCAAATCCGAAATGAAGTACCCCCGAT
>JBOHVR010000632.1:0-2466 GCA_050735755.1 Binatia bacterium | reverse complement strand
GGGTAGGTCCCGCGGGCGAGCCAGTCGGCAACCTGTCGACTATCGCGGCTTATTACCGGTTTTTGATCAAGGTAAAGTCGCTTTACGAAATCCTCACCTAGCCGGAGATAAAATTGCGCCGCGGTATTGCTTCCTGTGCCCGCAGCCGTCGGACTGCCGGCGGAAATTTTTCCCTTCCACTCGGGGCTGAGCAGGTCTTTGATGGATTTGAACTCGGAGCCTTGGACGTAACGTGTATTGATGTGCAAAACTTCGCGAACGGTATTGAATAACCGCAGGATATATTTCTCTTCTGGATCCATGAACCAAAGCTTCCCTAGCTTCCAACGCGTAGCCTCGAGGACTTCAGGCAGAAGAAGAAGTGGTCTTATGGGATCGATCCGCTTTTCGGGGTAGAGAACTGTCGCCGGCGTTGTCGCGCCACCCAAAAGCACGTCAACGCTGGAAGCTCCAGCTTGCTGTTCCAGTCGCAGCCGGGCGGCAAGCTGGCTACTCCCACCGCCGAGGTATTCGACCGTGATACCAAATCTCTCCTTAAACTTGGCGGGAAGCTCTGCCCGGACTATTGGATTTGGCGGTCCGGAGACGACGACTTTGCCTTCTTTCTTTCCGGCCGCGAGAACTTCATTCCATTTTGTTTCCCAGCCTTGCTCGACTGCTAAGGCGCTCCTTAGGAAAGCGCACACAATGATGAGTTGCAGCGCGAGCAGTATCGCTACTCCAGCTTGTACGTTGAACCGCTGAATGCAGGGCACAAAATACCTCAATCAGATGCTTCGCGAAGTGATGCAGAGCCTAGATATCATGCTAGAAGGCGAGGGAACAAGAGGTGCGGATGCGTGTTCCGAGCTCTTCGGTTGTTCTTGAGATTCTGTCGAGGTGGCCTGAGCTATGAGTTCCTAACAACGCCAAGGCACTTCCATATTTCGGGATTCCCAAAATATGGAAGTGTCGCGGGTTTGATCCAGATCTTCTATGCTCGACTCGTTTTTGTCCGTCGATGCGTCTCCTCTGACGGCTCTTAGCGCCCTGCTCTCTGTCCTTTGCCCCACTCCAGCGCCGCTAACTTTAGCTTAAGCCACCAGATCGCATACTGCGCGAGAGTTT
Organism: Binatia bacterium; assembly: GCA_050735755.1. GTDB lineage: Bacteria > Desulfobacterota > Binatia > UBA9968 > UBA9968 > DATMAM01. Next base: position 1,359 of record JBOHVR010000632.1, on the reverse strand, counting down.
CGGTTAGCAGGCCTGAGCAGGAGACGGATACAGCGGGCGTGATCGAATCACTCAGACAATTAACGGTCTTCTCCGATGCTGGCCTAATCATTTCTCATCCTGACGTTTCCGGAATTCCGGAAACATGGAAATCTGACGCAAATTAGTCCTTATTTCCCGGCTTTCGGTGTTGTTTCGGCTCTTGGAAATCCGAATGCTTTTACGATTTGCTCTTCGTAATGACCCATCTTTGTATAATGCTCCCACGCCATAACCGAGATTGTCTTTCCCCTGGTTATCTGCTCATGAATCGAGCCGGGAGTATACAGAGATGCGGCCAGATCAATCTCATCTAAAAGTTTCTGGCCTTCCGGGCTACAGACGAACTCCAGCCATAAAAGGCCGGCGTAAGGATTTCCTGCTTTACCTAGAACGCCTTCAGCTTCTGTAAGTCGAGCGGGAACAGGTTCCGCTATTTTGAATCCCAAAACACCCCTCGGGTCTTTAAGCTGGACCTCTTTGAACGTCTTGTAATTTGGTCCCAGGAACAGACCCAGATCTCCTGCCAGCATAAATGTGAGAACGCGGCTGTCTCCCCTGAACCATATAGGTTGTTGAGCAGCAATCTTACGAGAGAAGTCAAGAACTTTTTCCAGGCCCCAGGTTGGAGCCAGCGCAGCAAAAGTTTTCGGTCTGACATCGACAACAAACTTTCTGCCCTTGAATTCGGGCCTAAGAAAGCCCTCCCAGCTATTGGGGACCTTCTCCTCTGAAAGAAGCTCTTTATTGTATGCGATCACCTGAATATTGCTCTGCACCGCGACGATGTGACGGTTCACTGGATCTACCAATCTTGGCGAAATTCGAATAATTCCGTGCTGCGCCATACCGAGCAGGTCGAATTTTTTTTGGTACGGAAGATAGTCATTGTAGTGTTCGAATGCCAAGTAGTTGACATCCCATGCCTTGGCAAGTCCCGCCTTCATCTCCTGAACCATACGGGTATAGTTCTCAAGCCCGCTAAGCTCTTCCACGCGAGTGTCAATAAATGGATACTTCCTCTTGAATGCCTCGCCGGCGGCCTTCATCGAACGTGGATCAAGTGCAACCAACACCCGAAGTCTTCCTTCCTTCTTCGCCTTAGCCACGATGTCGTCATGACTCGTTTCGAAGATATAACCTTTGGATTCAGCATTCTTTTTGGCGTTGGGAAGGGTCGCATCAGCTCCGAAAACAGCGCCGTTTAGGAACGCGCAACACAACAATGCGTAGAAGGAAATCCTGAAGACATTCTTGTGATTTTGTGGGTTCATTTATGCCTCCATTTTTTCGGCGGTTATCTAGCGCTTTTTTTCCGGTTCAAGCATGCTTAGAACCTCG
>JBOHVR010000631.1:0-6286 GCA_050735755.1 Binatia bacterium | reverse complement strand
CGAGCGGGCGGGGCGAGTTCACGATGGAATTCAACCATTATGAGGAACTGCCGGCGCATCTGGCAGAGAAAATTATCAAGGGGTCGAAGGCCGCCAGCGCGCCGGACGAGAAATAAAACCATCGGGCAGATTCTATGGAGAAAAGTTTCGACCAGCTAAACGCCGCGCTGCTTTACTGTAACAAGTGTGGGCGGGCGATGCCGGTGCGCCAGCGCCTGCTGTTGGTTCTTCCCGACGGCGAATTGTACGATTATCTCTGTCAGGGTTGCGGCAGCTCTGTCGGTTCAAAAACCGAACGGGCGATATCCAGTATTTTAGGGCCTAACCTGCTGATCCCGAAATCCTAAGGCGACTCCGTTTGAGGAGAAAGCCCGAGGAGTTCAGCCGCGTTTCCGCGAGCACTTTTTCTTTATCCGCGTCCGAGATCCCGCTGAGTCCATTGATCGCTGGAACTTGGCCATCGCCTGCCATGGGTGCCGGATAGTCCGTTCCGAGTAAAACACGATCACTCCCATCGTGCGAATGAGAAACTCCAGGGCCGAGCGGTTGAAAATGACCGTGTCAAAGTAAAAGCGGCTGAGGATAGTCGTCCATCGGACGGCTGATATCGCCCCGGGATTCTTCGCGGCTGAGCTGGCCGTGGCTCCAGCGCCCGCCAATCCAAGGCGAATAACCCCCGGCATGCGCGCAGCAAACCTTGAGTTTGGGCAGTCGCTCCAAAACCCCGCCAAAATCAGACTCGCTTGCGCGATAGTCGTGTCCAGAGGATTCCCGATCAGATTGGACAGCCAGTAGCGTTGGAGCCTGTCGGCGGCGGCTACGTCGCGAGCGTGCATGAAAATCAACACTCCGAGTTCTTCGGCGCGCTCGAAGAAGCGGAAAATCTCGGGCTCGTCAAAATTCTTGCCGCCCACATTGGTGGGAATGAGGACGGAGGTTTCATGATAATGGCCTCCTCCGGTTGCGCGCAGGCTATGTCAGAATCGATCTCAGTCAACAAGGCGAGCGCCAGGTGAAACTCGACTCAAAGCCGTGATATGAAGGGAAACCGAAGGAGGGATGCAGACGGGATGAAGACAAAGGTCCGATAGCGTCCTTTCATTGATCAACGATTCACCTTCAAGCCCGCGTTAATTACCTGCAGCTTCACGATTCGAGAAACATCGCGGCTCTCTATGGCACCGACTGATCCATACGATTCTTCCCGGCACGGGCGAGAACCGCACAACATCGCGACCCAGGCCGGCATCGTCAGCCTGGCGGTGATGGCGAGCCGGGTCTTGGGACTGGTCCGTGACCAGGTCTTTGCGGTCTTTTTCGGCGCCGGCTTCCACAATGACGCTTTTGTGACGGCCTTTCGCATTCCCAACTTACTGCGGGATCTGTTCGCCGAAGGAGCGCTCTCAGCCGCTTTCGTAACAACCTTTACCCAGGTTCTGGAGAAAAAAGGACATCAGGAGGCCGTGCGACTTTCAAACCGGGTGGCGACCACGATGATTTTAGTCATCGGCGTTCTCTGTGTCGCCGGCTGGCTCGCTGCTCCTGCCATCGTTCGCTTCCTTGCCCCGGGCTTTTTCGACGTGCCCGGCAAGGCTGATTTAACCATAACCCTGACGCGGATCATGATTCCTTTTTTACTGTTGGTTGCGCTGGCGGCTCAGGCCATGGGAGTTCTCAACGCGCAGCACCATTTTGGTATTCCCGCGTTGGCATCATCGTTCTTCAACATCGGTTCGATCGCGGGCGGATTGTTTTTAGGTTTTGTCGTTGGATCCTGGCTCAACCTCACGCCCATCGAGGGAATGGCCTACGGCACGCTGATCGGCGGGTTCTTGCAATTTGCCGTGCAGTGGCCGACTCTGCGTGGCGCCGGATTCACCTATCGCCCGATGGTCAGCTTTGCCGACCCGGGCGTGCGCCAAATTATGCGCTTGATGGGCCCGGCGATCATCGGCACGGCGGCCGTTCAAATCAACGTTTTCATCAACACCAATTTTGCTTCGTCCATCATTGACCCCACAACCGGCATGGTTGCCGACGGTCCCATGTCGTGGTTGAACTATGCGTTTCGCTTCATGCAGTTTCCGATCGGCGTCTTTGGCGTTGCCATTGCGATGGTGACTCTGCCAGCGATTTCGGGCAGCATCGCACGCAAAAATATCCCTGAATTCCGCCAGACCTTGGCGCACTCAGTCGCACTGGTTTTTCTCTTGTGTATTCCTTCCGCGGCGGGGTTGGCTGTTTTGGGCCGGCCAATTGTCGGTCTTATTCTCGAGCACGGGAGATTTACACACGCGGACACAGTCCAGACAGCCAACGCATTGGCTGCCTATTCGATCGGCCTCGCGGGATACGCCGCCGTTAAGGTTCTGGCACCCGCTTTTTACGCGCTCAACGACGCGCGCACCCCGATGCTCATCAGCGTCGGTTCGATTGTCGTCAATTACCTGATGAATTCTCTGCTCGTGGGGCCGCTCGGTCATGTCGGCCTGGCGCTCTCGACCTCGACTGTGGCACTGATCAATTTCGCGCTGCTGGCATTTTTCATGAGGCGCCGGCTAGGAAGTTTGGAAGGCCGCAAATTGAGTTTAACGCTGGTGAAGGTCTGTGGAGTTTCCGTGGCCATGGCGGCGGTCGCCTGGATTGTCAGCGCGCAAGTTCAATCTTTTCTTTCGTTGCAGGGATCCGCGCGGTACCTGGTCCAAGTGACTGCTTCCATGGCCAGCGCGGCGATCATTTTCTATCTCGGGTGTCGGATTCTAAAAGTGAGCGAATTGGACGACGCTGTTGCCGCCATTGCGGGACCGTTGATTCGGAGTATGCGAAGATTCCATTCGAAACCCCACAGCCCCGGACCCGAATAAGGCATGGACGGGATCGACGAACGTGAGCTCAGTCGTGGATGCACTTGACAGGGGCGGACACGCTGAACTATGTGTGGACCAGCTCCGGGTTACCGAGAAGTTAGATCTCTTCAGTGAGTTATTACCGGGTGCAGGAGGTCACGATGCCGACCACGGAAGCCGATCCGACCAAAGCGCGCTTTCTCAAGTCCTACGAGATTCGCAACTCATACAAAGATGAAATCCAGCGTCCCCCGGCGGTCTCTGGAGTTCGGGGAACGATTGATATTCACTGCCATGCCGATGCCGGCCAGCAGGATCCTGCGGCCTTGGCGAAGTATGGCGCAACCAACGGCATGCGCGGCATTCTTTTTAAGTCGATTGCCGGCGATGACGGGCCGGCGCAAGCCGTTCGTCGCGTGCAGGACGAACTGTACCGCTGGTCTGACACCGAAGGGGTGGAGCCGACGGAGTGTTGGGCCGGTTACAACGTAGCTCGCACTTTGAAACCGCCCTCTCTGGATGCGACGGGCAAGCAATTGGATCAGGGAGTGAAAGCCGTTTGGATGCCCGTCTTCATGTCCGCTAACACGATGCATAAAGTTGGCGTGAGAAAGGGTTTAGTCGATCCAACGGCGGATAGACCGAATGAGAAAACACCGCCTTTGCCTTTCGAGGAGGCCATCAAGATCGGGCACTATTTGCTAGATGAGCAGGGAAAACTTAAGAGCGAGATCCGCGACATCGTTCATCTGGCCATGGACCGCGGCGCGGCGCTCTTTTTCGGGCACCCTAGCCATCCCGAGCTGTTTGCCCTCGCTGAGGAGGTTGACAAACTTCGGTTCAAACGCGCCGTGGTTGACCATCCATTCAGCCCATTTATTGATTTGACCTTCGAGGAGATGAAGCAACTTGCCGATATCGGAATCTACCTCAACTTCACTTTCGATGAGATCTCTCCTCTGCTCGGGGTGGAGCCGTTTAAAATGTATCAGGCTATCCGGCACATCGGCGTGGAGCATGTCACGCTTTCCAGCGATGCCGGCTTGCCGCTCTTTCCCAATTCGGTGGAGTGTATGCGTTTAATGTGTACCTATATGAGGGCGTTTGGCCTGAGCCAGGAAGAAGTGCGCCGGATAAGCGTCGCTAATCCCGCTGCGGTGGTGGGAGTCAATTGACGGTTTTCAGGCTTCGGTGCGACTGACGTCCAGGTTGACTACAAGGACAAGGAGGAAAGCCATGGCACGCATTGCTCATATTGCAGTCAAAGTTGATGAACTCGATAAGGCTGCGGAGTTCTATGAAAAAGTTTTCGGCTTGACTCGCGTAGGAAAAGGCAGGTCAGAAGACCGCGATCGGCGCGGTGTAAGCGACGGCTCGATCGATCTCACGTTTCTTAAATATGACGACGCGGAGGCCGCTATGGCCAAGGCTGCCGGTGAAGGGCCGTGTATTCACCACTTTGCGATTGAGGTGGATGACCTCGGAAAGTACGTCGAACAGGTTCGCGCGTTTGGTTGCGAGATTCTCAGTGATCCCACTAAGCCACCCGTGAAATTCCGCGCTCCGGGCGGGGCGATCGTAGAGATTGTGCCGGCGGGAAGGTATCAGAAGGCGCAGCGCTAACGCTAAAGGCGAACATAACGAAGGAAGGGCCATGCCCCAATTTAAGCTTATTTCCGCAGATGGTCACTTGAACGATCCTCCCGCAGCTTGGGAGAGGGCGCAAAAGGAATATGGAGAGCGCGCGCCGAAAGTGGTGGAGAACCCTCCGGGACGCAAGGGACTATGGCTCGTGACAGACGGGCTTGATCCCAACCCTTGCTGTAATCCTTCCGCGGGATTCCTCGTCGGCAAACCCGCGGGCGTCTCCGCAATGGATGTGAATCAATTGGCTGATGAAACCGTCAGCAACTTCCGTGAAACGTTTCGCTATGAGGACCATCCCGGATCCTGGCAACCTTCGGCGCGCTTGAAGGAACAAGACCGTGATGGTGTGGAAGCGGAGGTCCTCTTTTCAAGCTGGTGCTCCCAGTTATATGCGCTTACCGATCCGCCGTTCCAACGCGCCTGCTTTCGCTCTTATAATTTTTGGCTGGACGAATTCTGCAGCTCGGACCCGAAGCGCTTGATCGGGGTCCCCTTGATCTCCGTTCTGGATGTAGAAACTGCAGTCAAGGATATGCAGGAGTATGCCAGGATGGGATTTAGAGGGGTGCGGCTCCCGTCGGCAATACGGGATCACAAGTATTACGAGCCGGTCTATGAGCCCCTATGGGCGGCGGCTGAAGATTTGAACCTGCTTCTCATCAACCATTCCGGTCGGCCGCAAGGGGGAGGTTCGAGGCGCTGGTTTCAAAAGCTTAGCAGCGCCGATGATTGGCCGAATTTTTTTCAGGACTCGAAACAAAAAGTGGTAAAAACCTTCATTGGTCAATTAATTTTTTCAGGCGTTTTCGACCGTCATCCCAAGCTCAAGGTGATCTGCACCGAATTCGATGCCGGATGGGTCGGAGTGATCGTGCAACAGGTCGATTATCAGTACGGTCCCAAGAAAGCCGCGCACGGCACGACGCTTGAGGAGGACATGAAATTAAAATTGCCGCCCAGCGAGTATTTTAAACGGAACCTGTGGTTTACCTTCATGGACGACCGCGCCGCAGTTTTGACAACGCCTATCTATGGCAAAGACAACTTTATGTGGTCCAGCGACTATCCTCATGCGGCGTGCACTTGGCCATACTCGCAGCAAATCGTGGATCGCATGTGCCTGGGCGTGGACGCCGCCGTGGCACGAAAGGTTTTCCGGGAGAACGCTAACAAAGTTTACCATCTGGGGTTAGACTAACCCCAGCAAGAAGCACACATTTCCGCGGAATTGCGCGATGGAGGCGTAACATGACGTTGGCAAGCATGCTTCTAAGGTCGGCCGGTTTTTTCTTCTTTCTCTGCGCCCTTATTCCCGCCTGGGCACAAGAAAAGGCGTGGGAGAAGGAGTGGGCGGAAATCCTGGCGGCGGCCAAGAAAGAGGGCAAGCTGGTGTTGGCCAGCTCCGCGGATCCCGTGCTGCGGAAGGAGATCATTCCCCGCTTTACTGCACGCTTTGGAATTGCTATCGAGTTTCTCCCCGTTCAGGGCAGTGCCGGCATGGCTCGATTGAGAACGGAAAGGCAGGCCGGAGTGTACTCGGTGGACGCATGGCTGGCGGGGGTGAGCTCGGCGATCGCCGCACATGTGGAAAAGATGCTCGACCCTTTGAGACCGTTGTTGATTTTGCCGGACGTCGTCGAGCCTTCAAAATGGAAACAAGGAAAACTGTGGTTTACCGATCCAGAGCAGCAGTATATATTGCGCGCGTTTAGCACGGTGGTTTCTCCGGTGGCCATTAACACCGCTTACGTGGCGCCAGAGGAGGTCCGCGCCTTCAAGGACCTGCTAAATCC
>JBOHVR010000630.1:0-4231 GCA_050735755.1 Binatia bacterium | reverse complement strand
GCCTTGAGGCGCCGCTCTTAACGCGGAGTCCACGGAACGGCAGACAATGTCGCGAGAAAAATCTCGCGTAATTGTCTGCCGCTTTTTCTCGTCAGCGTATTACAAAACCACACGTTCTCTTGTCGATTTTGTCTTACTTTATAAGAGGTAAGCAATGCCTGAACCGGCCGGCCTGTTAATGCGAGAATTCCTCACTTGGATCTCGAGTCGACCCCCCCCGGACCTACGCCGAGACCATGGAGGCGTGGCGAAGCACGTGTCCCAGACATACCGTATGGGAGGACGCGCTCATCGATGGGCTCATCCAAATCGAAAGCAAAAGCAAGCCGGGTCAGCCCGAGGTAACTCTCACCCGGCGAGGTAAAGCTATCTTCGACGGAAACCCCGGTCTCGAACCGACGAAAACTGAGCGACTATCTGGCAGTTAACGCAGGACTGCACCTCTATGGCGTGCCGGTAAAACAACTGCCGGTCACGGATAATCCTTAAAGAGAAGCGAAAAAATCCAAGCGCGCGTTTCAAAATCGATTGAACGAAACCCTGTCCTCCAAACTTATCATCAGCGGCCTTTGCTTGGCCGTTTCTGTCATTGTCCTCTATCCGGTTTTGATGCTCCTCTACGGCAGCGTGAGAAGCTCCGCGCCTGGGGACCCGGGTTTCTTTACCATCCAAAATTACGTCCGGGCCTATAGCGACCCGGAAACCTATACGCTGTTTATCACCACTTTCTTGATTGTCGGCACACAGACGGTGCTCTCCGCCGTTGTGGCGATCTTCTTTGCCTGGGTGGTCACCCGCACAGATACGCCATGGCGAGGACTGATCACAATTTTCATGATCATTCCCTTTTTTATTCCTTCGATCCTGGAGGTGTTTGCATGGGCATTGCTCTTGAGTCCCCGAACCGGCCTGCTCAACCTGTTTTTTATTTGGCTCTTCGGTTTAGAAGAGCCACCGTTTAATATCTATACCCTCGGGGGATTGATCTGGACCTGGACCCTCACTTCCGGACCGACCAAGTTTCTGCTTATCGTAGCCGCCTTCCGCGCAATGGACAGCTCTCTCGAGGAGGCGGCGCTTGCATCCGGCGCCAGCCCGATAGGCGTTTTTTTTCGCATCACGCTGCCGTTGATGGCGCCCACGGTTCTGGGCGCCAGCTTGCTCACGTTCGTTCGTGGGATGGAATCGTTCGAGTTGCCTGTGATACTGGGGTTGCCGGCAGGCATCTTTGTTTTCACGAACAAGATCTACGAGACGTTAGAGTTTGGCTATCCGCCGCAGTACGGCTTGGCCACGGCGCTGGCTGTGACTCTCTTTCTGATGACTGCGGCTTTGGTTTTTGTCCAAGGAAAGCTGTTGAGCGGCAAGTCCTTTGTAGTCATTAGCGGCAAGGGTTATCGACCGATGATTGTCAGTCTTGGGCCATGGAAATATGTCACCCTTGGAATTTGCGCGGTTTACTTTCTGATTGCGACGGTTCTTCCTCTTTCGCAGCTGATTTTGGGTTCCTTTCTTAGAGTCTTTGGCCTCTATGAATGGCAGGCGCTGACGCTCGAGCATTACCGGACGGTTTTCCAGGATGCGCTCGTATGGCGCAGCATGAAGAACTCGTTCCTTTTGGGCGGCTTGGCGGCATTTCTCACCATGATCCTTTCTTTCGGTGTTGCCTATGTTGTCGCCAAGACGGACTTTGCCGGACGGAAAGTTCTCGATCTTATTTCCTGGATACCCTGGACGATTCCCGGACTAGTCCTGGGTCTTGGCATGCTCTGGGCCTACATTCGGCTTCCCTATCCCATCGAAATCTATGGCACGCTCGGAATTCTCTTCGTCGCCTTTGTGACTAACGGTCTTCCGTTAGGCGTGAGGTTGGCTTCCGGGGGACTGTCACAGATAGGCAACGAGCTGGAAGAAAGCGCCTGGGTTCACGGGGCAAGCTGGCTTCAGGCATTTCGTACAATCACGTTGAAGCTCATGGTCCCTGTTTTTGCCGCGGGCATGCTGGTTCTTTTTGTTGGTTTTGTTCGCTCCTTGGGCCCGGTCATCCTGTTGTATGGGCATGGGACCGAGCTCCTTTCTGTGACGATCTTCCATTATTGGCAACAAGGAGAACCCGGGACGGTTTGCGCTCTGTCGTTGCTTCTACTGGTGATTATTTTGGTGCCTCTCGTTGCCGCCCGCGCGCTCGGAGCAGCGCGCGCCGATAGGCTTTAAACGAATCGCCGTGCTGCGCGATGGGCGTTGACGCGTGAGTTCGGCTGATATAGAAGGCAAGAAGAAAAAGGACATCGAAGGCAAGGGTTAACTGACGGTCGGTTACGACGAAACAGAGGTTAGGCATGTCGAGAAAAGTTTCCGTAGTGCTCTTTTGCTTGGCGGTTTTGGGGTGTCATGCGTCATCTTTACGCGCTGCCGGCGCCGAGTTCTATGACAAAGCGCGTGACGAAGGTAAGTTAGTTCTTTACAGCTGTCCGGGACGCCAATATGTAGAGCCCTTAGTGAAGGAACTGGAGCGGCGCTATCCGGGCGTCACAGTCGAGGCTACCTACGGCAAGGGGTCGCAGCTGCAAGAGAAGATCAGGAGCGAGGCGCGTGCAGGGCGCCCCGTGGCCGACTTGCATTCGTGCGGATGGAACTCCGTATACCAATTCGGCTTGGAAGGGCGTCTCGACAAATACCTATCGCCACATATCAATTCGTTTTATTCTGCAGCGGTGGATAAAAGCGGTCTTACAATACCGCACTCCTCCCATGTTTATGGGATTGTGATCAATACAACTATGGCGAGCACCGAGGAGATCCGATCCTGGGCGGACCTGACGAATCCGAAGTGGAAAGGCAAGCTGGCCATCCAGGATCCGCGCCCGGGCGGTGGCGGGTTTAGTTGGTTCGTGCAAACGCTTACCGATCCCGCTTTAAGTGAAGCGTATCTGAGAAAGATGGCCGCGCAAAAGATCTTTTTCGGCAGGACAAATGACCTGGTTCAAAGCATGCTCGTGCGCGGAGAGTATGCGATCCATATCGCGGGAACTGAGGAAAGAGCAGGGAGAGCAGAGAACAAAGGGGCACCCCTGCAGTTCATCAATCCCAGAGATGGCGCCTTTTTTACCCGAGTGGGGTTTGGGCTGGTTAAGAATGCGCCCCATCCTAACGCAGCCAAGCTCTATATCGATTTCGTACTTTCCGAAACGGGACAAAAAATTCTTGGGCAGACGGGATATATTCCATTAAGGAAAGGTATCGAGTCGAGCCAGGGAGCGGATGCATTGGAAGGAGCAAATCTTGCCCTGTTGCAGACGGAAGAAGGTATCAGACGCGAGCCGGAGTTTGCCAAGAAGCTGAAAGAAGTTTTCTTCCCGTAACGGGGACTACGCTGGTTGCCGCGGGTTTCCGCAGCAACCGTAGGGAATTGAGGGGAGCATTGATGACGCTCAGAATCGACGCCGACAGCCATTTTTTCCCGCGCCGCGAATTCGGCAGCTTGGCCGAGCTGCTGCCGGGTTTTTCAGCCCGGGCCGCCGATATGATTTTAAGAGACGCTTTAGTCTTCAGCGACCCCGACGCGAGGCGCGTGGGTTTCAGGGCAAAAGCAGAGGCAAAGAAGCAAACGGAAGCGCGGGAACCGTCCGGCCAACAGGGCGCTGCGCGCGGAACAGGAAGCTTTCGGGAATCAGGCCTGAGCGACGTGGAGGTGCGGGCGCAGCTTCTTCCGCAGACGGGATTCGACATGCAGGTACTGATTCCCCACGGGATTTTCGGCAATCCGTTCGGGTCTCCTGTCGGCCGCGCGATGGATCAGGGCATCCGTCTGGCGATTTGCAAAGCTTATAACAACGCGGCCGCGGCAGCTCAGCGGCAATTTCCGGATAGACTCATCGGCACGGCGGTGGTTCCATTCGGCGACGTCTCGGAGTCTAGCACGGAGGCGACGCGCGCCGTCAAACAGCTCGGGCTCCGCGCGGTGACGATCAGCGGCAATTGGATGGGTAAGAACTACGACTCCATTGAGCTGTATCCGTTCTGGGAAACGATGAATGCGCTCGACGTTCCGTTGTACGTTCACCACAATCCTTTTGCCTGCCAAATCCATGACCATTTGCCGTCTACCTATACGCTCGGCTGGGAAAGGTTGCGGCGATTGCACATCAGCAATTATCTCGGATTTGGCTTTGAATACATGATGGCGCTGGCACGCCTAACATTGGGAGGCGAGCTCAAAGAGTTTCCCAAA
>JBOHVR010000629.1:0-5604 GCA_050735755.1 Binatia bacterium | reverse complement strand
GAGCCCACGAGCTTCGTCTGCCATGAGCCGGAGTTTTTCCTGCATCGCTTCAGCGGCAACGCAGTCCCCGTGCCCGGGACAACAAACCGTAATGCCCGCGGTTTTCAGGAGCCAGTCAACTTTGCGCAGTGTTTCCATCAGATCAACATGGTTCCAACCATCAAGACCGCACAAGCCGGGATTGGCAGCAAAGGGCAAGTCCCCGAGAACGACCAGCGAGCCCGCTCGCAACGAGATACTGCACGGAGAATGGCCGGGAGTGTGATAGATATCGAGCCGTTCATCGGGGCCAAGAAGCAGCCACTGGCGTTGCAACCTCGCGCCGTAAGGCGTTGAGAGTGGATCCGTGTGGAGCTCGATCCGGTCGCCGTTTGCGAGCTCGATACCGACGAGTTCGGACTCTTCGATTGAACCAAACAGTTTGCAGTCAAAGCGCGCTCGGCAGACCTCCGGGAGCCATGGATAGAGATAAGCAACGGTAAGCTTCCGGTCGCCCCGCTCAAGGGCCTCAGCGCCGGCCTCCTGAGAATGGTCTTGATGACAATGGGTGAGAAACACCAACACCGGCCGCACAGACGAGGCCAAGGCGCCGCTTACAACCTCGCTAATGTGTTTCGCCTGTTCAGCGCTCGCGCCCGGGTCAATGACCACAATCGCGTTCGGCCCGGCAAGGATATAGCAGTTCGAAGAGATGATGGTGGGCTTAGTAATGATCGGGAAAATCTCGACGGCGCTCGAGCCGGGCACTTTCTGCCAGACGTTGGCTTCGATCTTCATGCCACCCTCAGGCAGCGTCCTGGCCTCCATCCCGAGGCAGGCGCCGTCACGAACTGACGTCAATGAACGAAGTGAATCCAGCTATGTTCAAGACATTGTAGATGTGCGGCGGGACGTTGACGACTCGCAGGCGTTCACCGCGTTTCTGCAGCGCCTTGGCGGCAATGAGTAAGACGCGCAACCCGGCGCTGCTCATGTACGAAACCTGGGCCAGATCGAGCTGCACCGGACCATTTTCAGCAGCGCGCAATAGAGGCTCCTGCAGGTGCGGGGCGGTGTTGCTATCCACCGACCCGACAGCATGGAGAACAACGGTGGACTCCAATTGCTCCAGCGCTAACTTCCAGCTCTTTCATGCTTGCCTCTCATCCCGTGGCGGGGTTTTGCTCGAGGATATCCATTTGAAGATGTAAAGTCTGCATCGCCTCTGGCGCGGCACTAAGCCATCAAAACAACGCTTGTCAACTGAACGTGTGTGTGGCCTGCCGCGACGCGCGAGCGCAAGAGGTCCACGTTAACTTCAGCCAGCAAGAAAGAGGCAAGGTTCGGATCTGGCGCGATTATATCCAGCGAGCGACGCCGGTCAATGAAGATTTTTCGGCCCGGTTAACGGTCCGGCTTCGGCTTTCGTGTGAGCCAATGAATCACGGCCAGAACGATCAACACGCCGATCCACGTTGCCACGCCGCTGACAATCTTGGGATTCGAAGCGCCGAAAATCCAACCCAGGTCCCTCCTCGGCGCCCGGCCGAAGAGTTCGAAAGTTTTCACTGCGAAAACCCAGCCGGCGTGGAGCCCGATCGAGAGGTAAAGCGAGCCTGTGCGGGAGAACGCATAGCTCAGCGCCACCCCGATCAGAAAAAGGCCGATTACGCCGGGAAAGATTTCCGCCGGATCGAGCAAGGGCGCGAAGGACGAAATGAGGTGTCTGAAGCCGGCCAACGGTTCAATACCGGAGAGCGGAACCTTTTCCGCCGGCTTGACGAAATGAATCGCGGCATAAAAAAAATTGGCAAGAAGAAAGGCCGTAGCCGGCTTGGTATCCGCCATCAATCCCTTGAAGATCATTCCGCGAAAGAAAATCTCCTCGAGAAAGCCCACGGTCAAACCGGTCATTAAACCCGCAAAAACACGGCCCAACATTGTTGAAACCGAGCGGCGGAAGCCGGGAGTAAAGACATCGGCGAAGGTCATCGTCATCAGGATAGCCGCAAAGGAAACACAGGCGATGATAAAGCCCAAAGAGATACTCCGCCACCAGTGCGGCTCGCGAGTGAGACCCAACTCGCTGAAAGACTCTATTTTCAGCAGAGGACGGCAAAAGAAAAACAGCACAATACCCATGATCATGTACAGGCGGGTGAAGATGCGCGAGAAAGGTTGCTGGTACGAACGCCATTCCGGAACGGCATCGAGAATCAAATTCCACAGCGCCGCCATCCAGGGACTGATGAGACAGTTGAGCGCGAGCACCGAAAGAAGAAAAAGCAAAATCCGCTTGTAGCTTTTCATAAAACGCGGCACGGAACTAGTAAAACGGATGTCTTAACGGCGAGACTTTCAGCGGATAAGATTACCCGCCGGTGGATCGGAAGATAAAAAGCTTGCGTCTCTTGAAGTACACCAACAAGGCGTACAGGAGTCCTCCCGTGGTCGACAGAGCCAGCGCTTTCACGCCCACGGCTTGCGCGGCGGCCCAGCCTTCCAGAAAATAGGTGCGCCAGACCGGCACTAGAATCAGACCCATGGTCAGGCCGACGAACGTGCCCATATCCCGTCTCAAGCTGCGCTTCCAGTCGAACCGCACGCCGGCAAACGAACGCGAGATTGCGCCCGCCGTAGGAATAAACCGATTGACCTCGGCGCAATAGTTATCGTATCCGCTGCCAAACTTGCTTCGCAAATAGTTTTCTTCGGCGCACACAATGGCCTGGTAGACAAACAGAAAAAATGGAATAACCAACACGTAAGCCAGAGGGGCTCCGACATATAGCGCCATGCCTATGGAAATCAGAGCGTTACCCACGTACATGGGATTCCGTATGACTCCGTACATGCCGCCGCTGACCAACCGATTGGCATAAACCTGGCGATTTTTCCCCCCGCGGTGAATATACTCAAAACCAATGGTGACGAGCCTCACCGTTTGACCGACAACAGCGACTGCCGCGCCGAAGAGGATCACAATCCGGTCCACGACCAAACTTCCCAGCATAATTTTAGGTCGCATCGTCAGGGCGACGAGTAAAAAAATAATCGGAAAGAGAAAGTTACGGTATTGGAAAAAGAAGTTTCCGACCGCGATGTTCCAGGATCGCGCCATGTTACAGCTCGCTTGCTATTTTAGTGCGATTGCCGGTGAGGCTTGGGGTTGCGTCACTTAATGGCAATCATTCCACAAAAATTGTACCACTTGAAGAAGACCTCACAGTGGCTAAAGCCGCTGCTCAAAAACAATTCATAGTTTTCTTCAAGCCGGTACGGGATGAGGACGTTCTCCAGGGCCTCACGCTTTTGCGCGATCTCCAGCTCGCTGTAGCCGTTGCGTTTTTTGAAGTCATAGTAGTACTTAATAAACAGGCGATTGAGCTTCGAATCCTTGCTGAGTACCTTCTCGACCACCAGAAGACAGCCGCCTTTGTTCACCCCTTGCGCAATGTTGCTCATTACCTGGTGGCGTCGCACCGGACGGATGAACTGCAGGGTGAGATTCATGATCGCTACGGAAGCATTCGTGACGGCAACGTCCTCGTTGAGGTCCGCGCAAATAAGCTCATAATCTCTGGTAAAGCCGTGCTGCGCCAATTTTTCTCGCCCGCGCTCGAGCATCTCGGGAGAGAAATCGACGCCCAAGAATCGGACCCTCCGGGGAAGGACCGGGTCTAACTGGAGAAAACTCGTGCAGGTAGAACAGCCGAGATCGTACAATTGAGTCTCTTCGACGGCATAATCAGCCGCGACTTCCGCGATCATCCGCTGCATTTCACTGTAGAAGGGAACCGAACGAATCAGCATGTCGTCGAAGACGGCAGCCGTCTCTTTCCCGAAATCAAAGTCGTCGATACTGTCTTGTTTTTGACTGAAGAGCTTATCTTGGGTCATAGTCACGTAACCTCGGTAACAAGAGAATCTATACCCTTAGTCCGTTTCCCTTGCAAGAAATTTCATTGGACGACTGGCGGAGCTCTGCGCACGCAGAAGCAGCTCAGGCGGTCCGAGATTCTTTCGCCACTTTAGCGAGAGCGGGCACGATTTCAAATAGATCCCCGATCACGCCCAAGTGAGCCACTTGAAAGATCGGGGCGCTAGGATCCTTGTTGATGGCAATGATCTGCCTGGATTCCCTCATGCCTGACAAATGCTGGATGGCCCCCGAAATGCCGCAGGCGACGTAAACCTTGGGCGCAACGCTTCTCCCAGACGCCCCGACCTGCCGCTCACGGGGAAGCCACCCGACGTCCACCACGGGCCGCGAACAAGCCAGGACTCCACCGAGAGCTTCGGCCAACTCTTCAACGAAATGGATTTTTTCTTTGTCTCCGATCCCGCGTCCCACGGCAACCACAATGCTGGCCTTGCTGATGTCGATGTCGCTCTTGGGCTCCTCGGTAATGCCTAACACCTTGCTACGAGACGGAAATTTCTTAACGTCTATCGCAATCGATTGCACCACAGCCTGTTTGGGAGCGGACTCGATCGGAGCAGCCATCCCCTTCTGGAGCGCGATCACCGCCGCCTGGTTTTCTTCCAACGCGATCTCAGCATGCACGGTCCCGTCAAACAGCGGCCGCGTAATCGTCACCGCCCCGTCGCGGATCTCGACGTTTACGCAGTTCGTGAGCGCCATCATGCCTAATTGGGTTGCGACCGCCGGCGCCAGCTCCATTCCGGCCAGGCTATAACCGACGAGCACCAGGCGGGGGTTGGTTTGCCGCGCGACTTCGGCGATGGCGCGGGTCTGTACTTCGGCTCCCGCCATGGCCAAGGCCGGATCGTCAACGACAACGATCTTATCCATGCCATTGCCCTGGAGAGCTGTCACGACACGATCCAGCTGGTGTCCGATAACCGCGGCAACCAGCTCGACTTTCATTTGCTCTGCGAGCTTGAAGCCGGCCGCGAGTAATTGGGAAGTAAGGGAATCAACCTTGCCGTCGGAGTGTTCCACCAAAACCAGAATATCTCGCGTCACGGCTTAGAGGCTCTCCTGGATTTTCACGAGCAAGGCGGCGGCGATCTCCTGCGGGCTTCCTTCCAGAAACTGCACCTGATGCGCGCGCTCGGGAGGGCGCACGCTAACAAAACGGTAGCCCTGAGGAGTAAGCTGCTCTGGCTGCAAGCCCAGATCGGCCAGGGAAAAGGATCTCACGGGTTGCTGGCGCGCGCGCATTCTCCGCGCCGGCGGAACGAACGTGAGCGGTTGGATGCCGGTTTGCACGCATAAGAGCGCAGGCATTAACAGCTCAATTTCGGCGTGACGTCCGCCTCCCAATTCCTTGCGCACTTTGATGGCATTGCCGCCAGCGACCTCGATGTCCACGACGGAGTAGGCAAATGGAAGCCCCAGCAGATTCGCTGCCGCAATGCCAACCTGGCCGCCGAGCGTGTCGCGCGATTGGGTTCCCGTCAGAACGAGGTCGAACTCAAGCTTCTTCAAAGCCGCTGCTAAGACTGTACTCGCAACCCGCGGGTCGTGGCTCTCGCAATCGACGCGAACAGCCTTGTCCGCGCCTTTGGCCAGCGCAAAATACAAAATATCCTGAGCCTTGATGCTTCCCATCGTAATCACCGTGACATCCCCACCATACGCCCGCTTGAGTGCCAGAG
>JBOHVR010000628.1:0-3376 GCA_050735755.1 Binatia bacterium | reverse complement strand
GGATACAAACGCGCGACGCAACCATGCACGCGGAGGTCTTAGAAAGCGAGCGGTTTCCTGAGTTGGTATTTATCCCCGAACGGCTCGTGGATGGGCGCGGCGAACCGTCGAAACATAGTCTTAACGTTGAAGGACGGATCAGGATCCACGGTGTTGAACGATCATTGACGATTCCGCTTGAAACCACCGTGGACGAAACGCGCGTCCGCTTGCGGGGCCGGTTCGTGCTCCCCTACGTCAAATGGGGCATGAAAGACGTTTCGACTTTTCTTTTGCGCGTCGGCAAGACGGTCGAAGTCCATATCGATGCGGTGGGAAACCTCAACTCACCGCTTGGCGGCCCGCCGTAGTCACAGAATAGGACATGGATGCGTATCGCTTTTAGGCTTGCCGCTTTCGGCCAACTCTATAAAATAGAGATACGCTCCGGTTAGGTTCGTTTTCTAGGAAATCATTTATCGGTGCGCGCTAAACATTTGGGGGCCAAAACTATGAAGCGAGCGACTTCCGATATTAAAGGGTTTCACGCCCATATTTATTATGAGGCGGCGACACGGCCGGTGGCCGCGCAGGTGCGCGAGGGTCTGGCCCAATTCAACGTGGAGCTTGGACGCTGGCATGACGAGCTTGTCGGACCGCATCTGAAGTCCATGTATCAAGTCGCTTTTGGCGCGGAGGAGTTCGCCAAGGTTGTGCCCTGGTTGATGCTCAACCGTGAGGGCTTGGATGTCCTCGTTCATGCGCGAACCGGTGGAGACGCCATGGGCGACCACCTGGACCGATCTTTGTGGTTGGGAACGAAGTTGGACCTCAACATGGAAGTCCTCGGCCGGGCACGTGACTGAAGATCGCATTAGAGGAGGTGTTTGGCGTGAAGCACGTCGGCGGTTGTCATTGTGGACGGGTCAAGTTTGAAGTTGAAGCGCCGGCCGAGATTCACGTTGTGGAGTGCAACTGCTCCATTTGCAGCAAGACCGGGTTTTTGCATCTGATCGTGCCGCAATCGCGGTTCAAGCTGCTTCAAGGAGCCGAGTCTCTTTCCACTTACACGTTCAACAGCGGCATCGCCAAACACCTCTTTTGCCGGGTGTGCGGCGTGAAGTCCTTCTATGTTCCCCGCTCGAATCCCGACGGCTACAGTGTGAACGCGCGCTGCCTGGAGGGGAATACGATTGCAAGGATGAACGTACGCCAGTTTGAGGGTCGAAACTGGGAGGAGCATGCCGCAGAACTCGCGGGACTCTCCAAGGAAAATCGGCGCTAGACTGGGAAAATTTTGAGTCGATAACCTTGATATTCTAGGAAGAGAGGAATGAAGAAAGTGTACAGCGCCCAGGATCCCTTGATGCTGGGCCACCTCAAGATCGTTCTCGAAGCAAACGGAATCGACTGTGTGTTGAGAAATGTCCATTTGGCGGCCGGCATGGGCGAGCTTCCGCCCATTGAATGCTGGCCTGAGCTATGGGTATGGGATGAGGAAAAATACGCGCAAGCCAACACGATTGTGAAAAGAGCCTTGACGCCGCTGAAGAGCGTCAGGAAATCGTGGGATTGCGCTCGCTGCGGTGAAGTGATTGAGGGACAATTTCTGCAGTGCTGGAGTTGCGGGTCTTCTCGCGGTAAAGGATTAGCCACGGGCAAGCGTGCTTAGGACCAAAACAAAAAGCGTAATTTCTTGCGCAACCCCCTTCCGGTCCTTTTTCTGATCTCGAACCAACTCCGCACAACCACATTGCGCAAAGACCAAACTAAGGCCGACGACGTGCTGATCCAGGGGTGATTGAACTCGAAGTCGGCTTTGAATTTTTTTATCTTCAGGGTTTTGCCGAACTTTCTTCTGAAGAGGGGTCCGAGACTCAAAGCATGGCGCGACTCGGCAATGAGGATGAGAGTTTGAATCGGAATTAGCGATTTCGTGTGCGCGATTTTGCTTGCCAGATCTTCTTCGTTGCGGGCCTTAATCACGATGACATTGTGGGCGGCTTCCTCGTCGCCGAGCAGGCGCGCGACCATCTCTTGCTTGAGAGCAAGTTCCGCGTCGGACTCGATCTCGTGGGTGGCAATGACGAGAAAAGTGCTGGGCTTCGAGATCTGTCTCGTTCCCTGCCATTCCGATATCGCTTTTTCTATCGCCCTTTTGGATGCGACCGACAGGTTCCTGGTGTCAACGCATCCGTAAGGCATCGGCAATATGACGGTGCTAGAAATTGGCGCCCTCGCTCCGCTTGCTCATGCCTTTATACACTGCACTCCCGCGCCGACGCAAAGCATGGACAAGTCCGGCGCGGCCGGCATGGCCTCAGAGCCAGTTTGACCCTCATTTCCGGACAAAGTAAAATCGACGCGTGAAACCTTCGTGATGCGGCTGGAGAATGACTTCAGATGCCTGGCGTTGTCGATTGGAGCGGAGATCGACGAATTTCCCAGAGCAGGGTTATGACCACGAACGTCCGCTGCGCGGCATGAGGAGAAAAGAATAGATGAAGCAACTGGTCGAGTTTCCTCTGGAGGGTGGCGGATCGATTGTTGTGGAAGTCGAGGGGGCAGCCGGCGGTCCCGGTGTGGTCCGCGGCGGGAGGCCCGGTGAAATTATCGATCAGGCAAAGCAAAGCTTTGAAACCGCCCTTGAGAAACTCAAGCCGGCCGCTGCAGCGATCATCGCTAAACTACGCGATTTAAGTGAGCCTCCAGACGAGATTGAAGTCGAGTTTGGCATCAAACTGAATGCGGACGTCGGCGTCATACTCGCGTCGGCGGGCGCCGAAGCCAATTACACCGTGACGCTGACGTGGAGGCATAAGGCTTAGCGGCCCCGGTAACGGGAGCAGAGCGAAATAGTCGAGCTGCAGCGCTGTTCAATGCGAAAAATTGTCTATTCAGATTTTGATCTTTTGATTCAACGCGCGGCGGAGGGCTATCGCGCGCAGGTGCTCACTTCGCCCGCAGGTCAGGCCACAACTTCCTTCGCCTTGCCGTTTTCAGAGCTGGAACTGGAAAATTTCCTTTTGCGGGTCGGGCGACCCCGGAGAGGAACCCGCCGGATTGATTCACCGGAGGTTGGAGCCGCCAAGTCCTTCGGCGAACGGCTCTTTTCCGCGGTGTTCAACGGCGAGGTGCGAGGATGTCTCAGGAGCAGCCTGGATGACGTTGCCAGAAAGGATGCGGGATTACGCATACGTGTGCGCCTGACGGAAGTTCCCGAGCTGGCGGATCTTCCCTGGGAATATCTCTACAATCCTTCTTTGAATCGCTTCTTGGCCCTTTCCGTAGAAACCCCCTTCGTTCGCTACCTGGAACTGCCTGAGAGCATACGCCCGTTTTCCGTTACCCCGCCGCTTCGGGTTTTGGTCATGATTTCAAGTCCCACGGACTACCC
>JBOHVR010000627.1:0-10496 GCA_050735755.1 Binatia bacterium | reverse complement strand
AGGCGATGTTGATGAAGCTAGCCTTACGGCCGAGGCCGCGCGCGATGAGGTCGGCGATCTCGACGTCGAAGCCGACGAGTTCGTCCGGGTTGGCGGGATTCGCTTCAACGAACGGCGCGCCGCCTTCGGAGTCGCCCGCCCAGCGAAGCTCCGGCGGCGGATGCGACGGCGCGCCGATGAGGGTCAACCGCGGCCCGCCGGCAACGACGGTATCCGCAACAGCATAGGCTCCTCCCGCAATGCAAAAAAAAGTGAGTCCGACGAAGCCGGCAAAATTGAGCGCGCGCGGGAGTTTCATGCGGCGAATTTGAAACACGGGAGCATTCTTGAATCCAAGAACCTACTGAAGCAAGCTGGATGTGTCAACCGCCGCTTGCACCGGGCTGGCAGCGCGGAAGCAGAGCCTTTCGGACAAGGGCAGAAGAATTGATTTTTTTTATGGTACAGACCAGGCCGATTTGTTAACATAGGCCATTTCCATGATGCGGGAATGACTATGCTGAATCATCGGTTTGCGTTAGTTGCGTTTATGCTCATCTGGATCGGTCCGTTTGGATGCGGGCAAGCGGAGGCGGAGAAAGGCGTCATTAAAATCGCCACACAAACTCCTCTGTCGGGGGAACAGGCCGCGATTGGAGAGCACATCAAGCTCGGCGCCCAGCTCGCCGTCGAGGAAGCGAAAAGCCGATTTCAAAAGCTGGGATTTGAGCTGGATTTTGTGCCGTTAGACGACCAGGCCAAGCCGGAAGTCGGAGTCGCCAATGCCAGAAGCATCGTCGCCAATCCTGACGTTTTGCTCGTTGTCGGTCATTTCAACTCGGGTGTCGCCTTGCCCTCTTCGGAGGTCTACAAGGAGTCGCTCCTGGCAATGATCTCGCCGGCGAATACCGCCACGCAGATTACCGATCGCGGTTATCCGAATGTCAATCGCGTCTGTGGCAGGGACGATGTCCAGGGTCCGGTGGGAGCGCGCTTCGCGGCACAAGATCTCAAGCTTAAAACGGTCTATATCATTCACGACAAGACGCTCTATGGCCAGGGCGTCGCGGATAATTTTCGCGACGAGGCCGAGAGATTGGGCCTCAAGGTCGTGGGGTACGAGGGAACGGAAGAGCGGGCCAACTTTGGACCGTTGATCATTCCACTGAAAGCGCGTAATCCGGATATCGTTTACTTTGGCGGGATTTATCACCAAGGAGGCCTCTTGCTGAAGCAGTTGCGCGAGCGCGGGGTCAAAGCCGCATTCATGGGACCCGACGGCCTGGATTCCTCAGAGATGGTGAGCATTGCAGGATCGGCGGTCGTAGGGTCTTACTACACCACCGTTGCAGGGCCGATTGATGCCTACCCGCGGTCCGCGGAGTTTGCCAAGAAGTTCAAGCAGCGCTTCGGCAAGGAGGTCGAGTCCTTCGGGATGTACGGTTATGACGCGGCGGGTTTAGGCCTGAAGGCGATAGAGCAGGCCGTGCAGGAACTGAAAGGCAAAAGACCGACCCGAGCGCAGGTCAGCGCCGCGATTCGTAAGGTAAAAAACTTCAGTGGGATCACAGGGACCATTACGCTGGACAACAAAGGAGATCCCGTGAAGACCAAATATTTTGTTTTGAAATTTGAGAAGAGTTCCTACCCCGGAAAGGTTGTTAGAGTCGTCGAGCAGGAATCCCCGCAAGCGCAGAAAAGATAATTTCCTCTCGATCGCCGCGCGGCTCCGTTGGACATCGCTCTCGCCATATTTCCCCAGGTCCTCATGGATGGACTCGTCCTGGGTTTTATGTACGCTCTCATCGCTCTTGGCTACACGATGGTTTACGGCGTGCTTGAATTTATCAACTTCGCCCATAGCGAAATTTTCGTCATCGGCGCGTTTGTCGGCGTCGAGGTGTTGCTGCTATTGCAGGGCGCCGGTGTACTTGCGCTGTGGCATCCGATCCTGATTGTTTTTTTCCTTTTGTTGGCGGGAATGATACTGAGCGGGCTCTCGGCGTTAGCGCTGGAGCGGATCGCCTACCGCCCGCTGCGCGCGGCGCCGCGCTTGGTTCCACTGATTTCTGCGATCGGCGCATCATTTTTTCTGCAGGATTTTATCCGGCTCATTGAAAGCCTGTGGCGCAACACCTTTTATCTGAGCTATCCCACTATCGATTTCCTCGAAAAACTTATCCCGGTTGGTGCCCACGTGGATGTGCCGGTGAAATCTCTTTTGGTCATTGCGACGGCCGTGGTGATGTTGCTCGGGCTTTATCTTCTGGTTAACCGGACGCGCGTCGGAACCGCCATTCGCGCGGTCGCCCAAGATCCCGAAACCGCCTCGCTGATGGGCGTCAACGTGAACCGAATCATCAGCCTTACCTTTTTTGTCGGCGGAGCGATGGGAGGGGCCGCGGGCGTTCTTTTCGGTCTGCATTACAGTTTGATCAATCCGTACAGCGGCTTTGTTCCCGGCATAAAAGCATTCACTGCGGCCGTGCTCGGAGGGATCGGCAACCTGCCGGGCGCGGTTTTGGGCGGTCTTGTTCTCGGGATCATGGAGGCGTTTGCGGCGTCATATCTCTCGATTGCCACGGATGGCGCCTTTGGGGCCGAGTATAAAGATGTTTTTGCTTTTGCCGTGCTCATTCTGATTTTGATTTTCCGGCCGCGCGGATTAATGGGAGAAGCCGTACGGGAGGGCGCTTGAGGACCCTCGGGTCTATCATTGTGCTCTGCTATGCGGCTGGCAGCAGCCTGCTCGCTTACGCGTTTCCACAGTCGACATTGGCTTTCCTGGCGTTCGAAGCGTCATTGCTTTTGATCTACCTGGCTCCGATCGCGGGGCGAAGCAAAACCTTCCTGGCCGCGATCGTCTGCGGCGTTTTCCTTCCTCTGCTGGGGATCACGAACGGCTATTATCTGGAAATCGCGATTCAGGTCGGAATTTTCGCCGCGCTAGCCTTGGGACTGAACATCGTCGTCGGCCTTGCCGGCATGCTCAATTTCGGATTTGTTGCCTTCTACGCGATTGGAGCTTATCTTTGGGCGATTTTCGGCTCTTCTCAGGCCAATGCGTTTGTCTCTGGAAATTATTTTCCGCTCGGGCCGGCATGGTTTTTCCCTTTCCTGCTGCTGGCGATTGTTTGGGGTGGCTGTACCGGACTAATGTTAGGCCTGCCGGTCTTGCGCGTGCGGGGCGATTACCTTGCGATCGTCACCTTGGGGTTTGCCGAAGTCGTGCGCGCTTTGCTCAACAATTTGGATAAGCCGATTAATTTCACCAACGGACCGAGAGGAATCGCGCCGATTCAGCGACCTCCGCTTTTCTTTGCGCCTTTGCTTGAATGGATGGGCGTGCGGGTCGATCCCGCCCAGCTGTATCCGCTGTATTTCTATTTTATCGTGCTGTTTTTGGTTTGCGCGATCATTGTCGTGACCCGAAGATTGGAAAACTCTCCGATCGGGAGGGCGTGGAAGGCGATCCGCGAGGACGAGATTGCGGCCGCCTGCATGGGCGTGCCGGTGGTGCGCATGAAACTTTTGGCGTTTACGGTGGGAGCAGCTTTTGCCAGCGCGGTGGGGATGGTCTTCGGCGCTAAGCAGGTTTTCATCAATCCTGAGAGCTTTACCTTCATGGAATCGATCGGCGTTTTGGCGATGATTATCATTGGCGGTATCGGGTCGGTCCCTGGCGCAATTTTTGGCGCCGCCGCGATCACGATCTTGAATCTGCAACTCCTCAAAGGCCTGTCGCTTTGGCTCAATTCAATCCGCCAATCGGGGTTAATTCTGTCTCTTCCCTGGCTGGGCGACTTTGATGTGAGCCAGATCCCGGCGCAGTTAGAGCCCGCGAAATACGAACGCATGGTTTTCGGTTTGATCCTCATGCTCATGATGATCTTTCGTCCCCAAGGAATTTTGGCGCGGCGCCACGGCGAACACAATCCAAATGCCACTGCTGGAAATTAAGGGCGTTACCAAGAAATTTGGCGGCCTGTTGGCCTTGAGCGATGTCCATATCGCACTCGAGAGCGGAATCATTGCCGCTCTCATTGGTCCCAACGGCGCGGGCAAGACGACGTTGTTTAATATTCTGGCCGGTCTTTACCGTCCCGACCAGGGTGAGGTCATTTTTGCCGGCCGCTCTCTGGTGGGGCGTCAACCGCACGAAATCGTCGGGGCGGGAGTCGGGCGGACTTTCCAAAATATCCGCCTGTTCGGACAGATGACGGTGATGGAAAATGTTTTGGTGGGCATGCACGCCCATATTCGGGAAGGAGTTCTGGAAATCGTCTTGCGGACGAAATCTTTCCGGCACTCCGAGCACGAGGCGCGGGCGCGGGCCGTTGAGTTGATCCGCCAAGTGGGGCTGAAGGGAAAAGAGATGCGCGCCGCGCAGGAACTGTCCTATGGCGACCAGCGCCGCCTGGAGTTAGCGCGCGCGCTAGGGTCAAGGCCCAAGTTGCTGCTTCTCGATGAACCCACGGCAGGGATGAATCCGTCTGAATCCCTGCTTCTGATGGAGCTGCTGAAAGAACTCGTGGCAGAGGCGGTTGAGACGCTCCTGATTATCGAGCACAACATGCGCATTGTTATGGGCGTTTCCGACCACGTAACGGTCCTCGACTATGGCCAGAAGATCGCTGAGGGAACTCCCAAAGAAATTGTCAACAACCCGCGCGTGATTGAAGCCTACCTGGGTCGCGGCCCCGGGAAAGCCCATGCTTGAGGTGCGCGATCTGCACGTCTACTACGGAGCGATCCACGCGTTGCGAGGCATTTCCTTAACTGTGAACCGAGGGGAAATTTTGACTTTGCTGGGCGCCAACGGCGCCGGCAAAACCACGACGTTGAAGGCGGTCTGCGGGCTGCTGCGGGCGAGCCGGGGAAGCATCGACCTCGACGGCGCCCGTCTGGAACGGCTCGCGGCGCATGAGGTGGCAAGTCGTGGAATCGGTCACGTCCCGGAAGGAAGGAGAGTTTTTCCGCGGTTGACCGTGCTGGAAAACTTGCAGATGGGCGCATACCTGCGCACCGCCAAAGCTTTTGCCGAGGACTTGAAACACGCGTTTAAACTATTTCCGCGTCTGAAGGAACGGCGCCAGCAGCTGGCCGGGACACTTTCCGGCGGGGAGCAACAGCTGCTGGCCATCGCGCGCGCCCGACTGGCCCGGCCCTAGCTCCTTTTGCTGGACGAGCCTTCTATGGGCCTTGCGCCGCTCATGGTCGAACAGATCTTCGAGACCATTCAAACCATCAATCGTGAAGGAGTTACGATTCTGCTGGTCGAGCAAAACGCCGCCATGGCGTTGAGTATATGCGAGCGCGGCTATGTTTTAGAAACGGGGTCGATTATCTTGGAGGGCTCCGCCAGAAATCTCGTGAACGACGATCGCGTGCGCGCGGCCTATCTTGGCGGTTAAAAAACGGGCGATCCCCTAAGATTCGGGTTGCTCCGGCGTTATTTTCGCGAAACAAAAGAGTTATTCTTGAGATAAAACCGTAGCGGCTTTTTCGCCCATTTGCGTGCGTATTCAACCCCGATGCGCGGGCGGGCCACAAATTCATACTTTTGTTGTCCATCGCCCGCGGCGATAAAGAAATCATCGCTCTCCAGATCGTGCCCGTTTAGGCGCTTGTCTATCTCCATGGCGCGGCAGAGCAGGCCGGGGCCGCTGGTCTTGTGCGTGACATTCAGCACCGGTTCCAGCGCGCGGAGGAGCACGGCTGACGCGTGGCCTTCTTCTTCGGTGACGACGTTCATACAGAAGTACATGCCGTAGATCATGTAAACGTACGCGTGCCCCGGAGGGCCGAACATGATTTCCGTGCGCTCGGTTCGCCCCCGCGCGGAGTGAGCGGCAAGGTCATGCGGCCCGAGGTACGCCTCGACTTCGACGATCCTGCCGATCCGCTTGATGCCGTTCGTCTTGCGGACCAGATATTTTCCCAACAGCTCGTGGGCGACCCGAGTCGTGTCCCGATTGTAGAAGCCGCGCGGTAGTTTTTGCATGCAAAAGGAATTTTCCAATTTCACCTTTCAGCTCAAGGTTCAGGGCGGCTAGACATCCCGCCTTCGCTACAAGTATAGTTTTGGAGCGCCTGAAACAAGCGAGACGCGCTGTTTCACGGTTTGTGGGAACCGACTGTCCGGGTGAATTTGATGATTCCCGATGAAAAATTGATTCAGGAACTCAGACGAATGGTGAGCCCGCAGCGGGTTCTTTCCGACCCCGTCAAGATCGATGAGGTAGCGTGGGATGCTCTCAGCGATAGCAGAATCCATCCCCGGAGGCGGCCGGCTGCCGAACCGCCCCTATGCGTGGTTTTGCCCGTATCCACAGCCGAGGTGCGGCAAATCGTGCTGTTCGCGAATCAAGAAAAAATTCCCATTCTCCCTTACGGCGGCGGCTCCGGGTTGATGGGTGGGGCGATTTCCATTCGACGTGGAATCGTGCTGGACCTGAGGCGGATGGATCGGATCGTTGAGATTAATAAGCCGGCCCTGTTGGCGACAGCGCAGGCCGGCGTCGTGCTCGAAGCGCTGGAGAAGGCTTTGAATGGGGAAAGGCTGATTCTGGGTCACGATCCCTGGACTTTGCCGGTTGCCACGGTTGGCGGGGCGATTTCGACCAACAGTTTGGGTTATCGAGGCGCCAAGTATGGTTCGATGGGAGATCAGGTCCTCGGACTCGAAGTCGTGCTTCCTAATGGGGAAGTCCTCCGAACCCGGGCGGTACCAAAGTCATCGACAGGAATCGGCTTGAAGCACCTGTTTGTCGGAGCCGAAGGCTGCTTGGGTATTGTGACCGAAGCGACGGTGCGCGCTTTTCCTGTTCCGGAAAAGCGCGTCCTTTTCGGCCTTACGTTCTCTTCGTTCGAGCAGGGATACGGCGCGATCCAGAAGATATTTGCCAGCGGGATTGTGCCTGCGGTGATCGACTTTGGCGATGATGCCGTCAAGTACGAAGGCAGAGCCATCCTCTATTTGGCGCTGGAAGGGAAAAAGGAAGTTGTCGATGCGGAAGCCCGAATCGCGCTGGCGATTTGCCAGGATGAGGGAGGATTCGAGCTTCCGCCAAAGGAAGCAGAATATTTTTGGAACGACCGCCATGTCATCGCGCGTCAATTCTCAAGCAATCGCCGGCGGCGCCGAGAACGTTCCGATGATTTCGTCAAGCGAGACTGGATTCATGTGGCCTTGCCGGCTTCGCAGGTATTGCCTTTTCGCGCGGCGGCAATGAAGATCATTGCTCGGCGCGGTGTCCGACTGCAGGAATCCGGTCTTTGGAATCGGCCTGAACTTTTTTCCATGAGATTGGCGGTCGAGGACAGAGACGGCGGAAAAGGCCAGGAGCGGCTGGAGGACACGATAGAGGAACTCCTCGGCTTGGTCCAGGAAATGGGCGGGTCGATGGAGTATACCCACGGCGTCGGCATCAAACTGGCGCCTCTCATGGATAGAGAGCACGGTTACGGCCTTGAAGTGATGCGCCAGATCAAGCAAGTCCTCGACCCCAACAATATCATGAACCCGGGCAAAATGGGGCTGTGAAGGACATGTCCCGGAGTACGAATCTTGCGTGTCTTTATCGAGCCAGCTACTCTTTTGTTAAATCTATGAAGACATTTGTCGCGATTGCATTATTGATTTTCGCCGGGTGCGCCACGGCCCCCTATACAGGACGCAGCCAATTCCTGCTTGTCTCTGAAGGGCAGGAGGCCGGTTTGGGCGAAGACGCCTACCGGCATATTTTGCGCGATAGCGTTTTGTCGGACAACGCGGAGGCGGAACGGATCGTGCGCAAGGTCGGAGAGCGGATCGCGCGCGCGGCCAACAAGCCCGAATACAAATGGGAGTTCCGCGTTATCAATGACCCTGAAACGGCCAATGCTTTCGCCGTTCCGGGGGGAAAAGTCGCAGTTTACACGGGAATCTTCCCGGTGGCGCGAGACGAGGCCGGCTTGGCGGTGGTATTGGGTCATGAGATCGCGCATGCGTTGCTGCGCCATCCCGGAGAGCGAATGAGCCAAGAGATGCTGGTCCAGCTCGGCGGGCTCGGCCTCGCCGGGGCATTGGGCGGCAATCCTCAGCTTGCCGGACAGGTGCTGCAGGCGTACGGCCTTGGCGCCAGCGTGGGCGTCATTCTGCCTTTTGGTCGATCCCAGGAGTCGGAAGCGGACCACGTGGGTCTGATCCTCATGGCCAAGGCTGGATACGATCCCAGGGTTGCGCTGGGGTTGTGGGAGCGGATGGAGCGCAAAGAGCGCGGCAGCCCGCCCGAGTTTCTTTCTACCCATCCGAGTTACGAGACGCGCACACAGCAACTGAGAGCGTGGATCCCCGAGGCCTTGAGATCCTATCAGCCGGTTGAGGCGAGAGCGGAGATGCTGCCGTCGCTGCCGGAATTGGATTCGCCGACTGCACGAGCGGAACGGGAGTTGCTCAAAAGAATCCAGGCTTTGAACGAGAAGGCCACAGAGGCCGGGGGAGAGCGCGCCGTGGTCGAGGCGCTGAGTTACGCTCTGCGCGTAGACCCGTCGCTCGTGGTTCGTGAGCGGCAGGAGGCACGGCTGGCTTATGGACAGTATGCTGCTCTCAGGGGGCTGTCTTATCTCGGCAGAGCTTCCGTCAGCCGCGTGGCCGCCGATTATCAGAGAGGCGTCCGATGGTCCAATCTTGTGGCAACCAACGGCAGCAGACTACCTGATCTGATTTCCTGGATGGGGGACCTTGTCCGGGCCACGGCGACCATTCAAAGCCGTTTGAGCCGGCGAGTGCCCGTGCCTCGCTATCGGCCGCGCTGAGGGGGCCTTTCCGCTCGTTTGACAATTGGACGCAAGGTGCTTATTTTGTGACAACCTGTTTGCTTGAGTACTCGCATGCCGATCTACGAATACCGTTGTGAAAAATGTGGCGATTTTGAAGTGACGCAGAAGATTACGGATAATCCTCTTAACCGTTGTCCCACGTGCAAAAATAAAGTTAAGAAGCTCATATCCAATACGTCGTTTCAGCTTAAGGGAACGGGATGGTACATCACGGACTACGCCCGGAAGGAAAAAGGAACCGGAGCCGAAAAGACGGAAAAAGCTTCTCCTCATGGCGACGGGAAAAGCGAAACCAAGAGCGACGGAAAGACCGGTACGGAGTCAGCGACCAAAGGGAGCAAAGAAACGTCAACGGGAAGCAGCGCCACCTAGCTTCCGCCCCGCCTATCTTCTTCAAGTGAATCAGTAAATTTCTAAGCCGCGGCTTTCTTGGCTGCGGCCAGCGCGGCATCGTAGTTGGGATGATGAGTGACTTCTTTCACCAGCTCGACGTACTGCACGCGGTCCGCGGCATCAATCACAAAGACTGAGCGAGCGAGCAACTTTAGCTCTTTGATGAGAACGCCGTAGGCCTGGCCGAAGGAAAGTTCTCTGTGGTCAGAAAGTGTTTTGACCCGGTCAATGTTGGCGGCGCCACAAAAGCGGGTTTGCGCAAAAGGAAGGTCAACGCTCACGGTGAGTACCTCTACGTTCGCGGGAAGTTTCGCCGCCTCTTCGTTAAACCGGCGTGTTTGTTGATCGCATACCGGCGTGTCAAGGGAGGGCACAATGCTGATCAAACGGATCTTGCCCTGGCTGCTATCTAGAGTCACAGGTGATAGGTCTCGGGCGATGACCTGAAAATTCGGCGCCTTGTCGCCGGCTTTGATTTCCGGTCCGATAAGAGTGAGCGGATTACCCTTGAATGTTACAGCGTTTGGTCTCTCCTGTGCCATCGCAGCCTCCGTGGTTTTATCGCTTCCATTTTACACCGCCCGCCGCACGCGGGTAGGAGCGTTTTAGTCTTGTTCCAGTTCGGGTCTTGAACCGATCCCGGCGCGCGCCAAATCAGGTGTGATCATGTAAGGACCTGAAAGGGTATCTTGCCAAGCCTGTTGCGTTACTTCCGCATCGCCTCCCCACAATACGAAGGAAAACGCTCCCGAGACAGCTCCGGAAGCGGCGGCAATGGCTTTCAGCGGAACAAAAAATAGGTTGCCTATAGTAACGCCGATCGCCACCGCGGCTTCGTCCCTGAGGTCACGGTTCTGCGCGCACAGCGGCGAAGAAAACATTATGGCTAAGCAAAAAGCGGCCAGAAGGATCGTAACTCGAGTCAACATCTATTTCTCAAGGCAGGAGATGTTTCGAGCGGGCAACGCCCGCGGGCCGCGGCTGTGGATTCCAGTAGCGACGCAGGCCAAAGTAATAACAGCATCCCTCACTGTCCAGGTCATTGTTGAAGGTTCTTAGCCGGCCGTCTTGGAAACGAATCCGGACTAGACAGGTGCCGCCAGGCACAACAGAGGTCATCACCTCGATGACAATCCCTACTCCCCATTGATTGTATGCCTTGTGCGTGACCTCATCGCCCACGCCAAGAAAAAGTCTTTTTCGCTCCCCAGCCATCTTCCGGGGAAAATAACAGGCTTTGATTGCCAGATCAATACGGTTTCAACCATTTAACGGGCTCCTTGGGGTAAACCGTGCAGTTA
>JBOHVR010000626.1:0-2980 GCA_050735755.1 Binatia bacterium | reverse complement strand
GGATGAGGCCAAGCTATGTGAAGTTGATATCGCAGAGGTTGTTAAACACTTGCGCTCTGTCGAAACCAGATATTTCAACTTTCTCACGGCGAGGATCATACCAAGCAGCTCTGAGCTCTATTCGCGGCTGGACACGATGATCTTGAAGGCGTTGAAGCCAATCGGGCACTATCTCGCCGGTAGAATTCTCTTAAAGGGGTTCGTGACGAAACCCTGACAAAAGGAGGCCTTCGTTCAGTTTTCCTTATTTGAGTACGCGCTAACGGTTAAATCGGCCGGGGTATATTCTTTGAGGAAATAGAGCGGCCTCCCCTTGGTTTCATCGAACATTCTGCCCAGATACTCCCCGATGACTCCAATTGTGATGAGCTGAATTCCGCCCAAGAACAGGATGACCACCATGAGCGAGGGATAGCCGGCAACCGGGTCTCCATAAACCAGGGTCTTGTAAATAATTCGCGCCGCGAAAATGAAGGCAGCGGCCGCCGTTGCGACTCCGACATAAGAAGCAACCTTGAGGGGAGCGATCGTAAATGATGTGATTCCCTCGAGAGCAAAGTTCCAAAGTCGCCAGTAGTTCCACTTTGTTTGTCCGGCTCTTCTCGGCTCCCGCCGGTAGGGAACGGCCTTTTGCGGGAACCCGATCCAGGCAAACAGGCCCTTCATGAAACGGTGATGCTCCTTGATCCCCTTGAGCGCCTCGACGGCTCTCCGGCTGAGCAACCGAAAATCTCCCGTATCCTCGGGTATTTTTACCCGGCTTGCCCACTGTATGATCCGGTAAAAAGCGTATGCCGTACCTTTTTTGACGGGACTTTCGCCGGCTCTCGACACGCGCTGCGCGTAAACTTCATCGTATCCTTCGGAGAAATGTTGAACCAACTGCGGAATCAATTCCGGCGGGTCCTGAAGATCGGCATCGATGACGACTACCGCGTCGCCTTTCGCGTAATCGAGCCCCGCCGTGAGCGCGATCTCCTTGCCGAAATTGCGGCTCAGATCGACGATGGCGACGCGAGGGTCTTCACTCCGGAGCTGTCTTATAATGTCCAGGCTTGAGTCCTTGCTCCCGTCGTTGACGTAAACGATTTCGGCTTGCAGCGCGGCGGACTTGAGAACCGCGGACAAACGGTTGTGAAAATCACGCAGAACTTGCTCCTCGTCGTACACCGGCACGACAATCGAGAGCAGCAGGTTTTTTGTCGCGGTTTCTTCTGCAGTCGCCACGTGCGGCTCTCTCCATCCGTTTCCTCGTCTAGCCCACGCCGCGCCTAAGAACCGCCTTTCAGGTTCAACCGCAAAAGAAAGACTTCACTCCCGTCATAACCGGCTTTGTCCACTCCGTTCTGCCAGCCTCCGGTTCCGCCCATCTGCACGAGCACGTTGTTATGGGAGTCGAACGTCAACGTCTCGCCTTTGCGCGGAGGAGGGATAGAGCCGGTCACCTCGAGTCTACGCCATTCATTCTTTTCGAGATTTAAGACCCAGGTTTGGTTTAACGCCTTGACGTTAGGAGAACCCTCGTAATCCGTGTAGCCGCCAAAATAGACCACGACATCATTCACGGAGTCATAGACCATTCCGAAGACACTTTTGGCCGGCAGCGCCTGCCGGCTCAGAAAGCTCATCCGGTGCGTGGCGAGGTTGTAGCTCCAGGTCTCATTTCTCTTGGGCAGGTACAATATCGCTCGATTCCTCTTGGTATCGAGGGCGAAGGAAATCTTGCCCAGCGAAGGATCATTGGCTTCGATTCTCCTGAAAGACCATGCGTCGACGATACGCGCTTCACCGTCAGCTTGTTTGAGCGAAAAAAAACCGACGAGATTATTGTCCGCGGGGAGAAAGAGTCTGTCCGACAAAGCATCGTAGATCATGTACTCCAACTGAGGACTGCCGGCTTTGCGCGCGCTTTGATAGTTTGCGGGGCCTCTTCGGGCCCACGTCCGAGTGTCGGGATTAAAACTCCAAAGGCTTCCTTTGATCAGTGTCCTTCCCTCATCGCCATACACGTCCTCGCCGCCGGTCATCCAAAGAACTTTCCGTTTTGAATCATAAGCCATCGCGGCGAGGCAACGCCCGGTGGGGTATCCCCTGGTCTTGGAGGTCTCGTTATCCACGAGCAAGGTCCATTTGTTCAAGGCGACGTCGTAACTCCACAGCTCCCTGTGGCCTGAGCAACCGGTTGCCACGCAGTAATCGCCCCCGTACGCGTACACAACGCGGCGATCCGGGTCGTAGGTGAGGCGCACGTGCTTCGAGGCAGCGCCGATCGAGCCCGGAAAGCGCGGCGCCTTGCGCGCCACCCAGGTATTGGCCGGCAGGTTCAAAGCTTGTCCCTCATTCTCCTGAGCAGGGCTCTGGGCGCGCCCCTCAGGAGCGCCCCATAGCGCGATAGCGCACCCAAGAAGGAAGGCCCGCCGGGAGAGATCGATCTCGCCGCCGAATTCTCGCGTCTTTGTCATCTTAACTCCAGTGACTCTTTTTCTTGCCCGCAACGTCGCGTCATAAGAATAATCGCAGACTCAATGCGCGGATCTGGCCCAGCCGGCAACACCGTTTCCTGGTTGGAAGGATTTTTCGATGAGATCCGCATGCTGTGCGAAGAGAGCCTCCGCGGTAAAATGAGACAAAACGTATTCGCGCGCCCTTTGGCCCATGCCCAGGAGGGCTTCCGGATCACTTCGGGCGGCGCCTTCCATCGCCTGGTAAAATTTCTCGCAATCGCCGGCGTCGATCAACCAGCCCAAGTCATTTCGCGTGATGACTTCGGGCACTCCGCCGACTCCCATAGCAATCGGACAACACCCGGATGCCATCGCTTCCAACAAAGCCAGCGGCAGTCCTTCGTTCAAACTCGGCATGATGAAAACGTCAAGGGCGCAGAGCGCTTCCCATGGCCGGTTTGTGAAACCGGGAAAGACAACGCTTGGCATCACCCCCGCAGCCTTAGCCTGCTGCCGCAGCGACCCCTCTATAGGGC
>JBOHVR010000625.1:0-8350 GCA_050735755.1 Binatia bacterium | reverse complement strand
GTACATCGAAGCGATGAAAGCCGTTTGGACCCAGCCCTTGGCAGCATACAAAGGTGACTTCATCGAATTCAAAAATGCTGAAGTCTATCCCAAGCCGGTGCAGAAACCGCATCCGCCGGTTTGGGTTGGCGGCTGGATGAAGCTCGCCGCCAAGCGCGCCGGCAAATACGGTGAAGGCTGGATTCCCGGCTGGCTCTCGCCGAAGGAAATGAAAGTCGGCTGCGACATTCTCGCTCAATCTGCGCGAGAAAAGGGCCGCGATCCTTCGAAGATCACCATCGCCGTCGAAAAACTGGCGACCATTGCCAAGACGCGAGACGAGGGCCTCAATCTCGCCATGCCGACGCTCAAGACCAGCAGCGAAAGCTATGAGCGTGACATCGACAATATGCAGTTCGCCCTCGACCGCCATATCTTCGGCTCCGTCGAAGATGTGCGGCGGCGCATCGATGAATTTATCGAAAACGGCGTGCAGCACTTCGAGCTTAAAATCATTTACCCAACGATGGAAAGCCTGCTCAAGCAGATGACGCTTTGGTCCGAGATGATTCTTCCGCACTACGACTGAAGAATGCGTTGATGGAGTAAGGGAGTGATGCAGTGACGGTGTCTTTAGCAAAAAGGCAACACTCCAATACTCCGGTACTCCAATAACACAGGTATATTTCATGAAGATCCAATTTCAGTTGAATGGGAAACGAACAGAAATCGAATTCGAAGCGCAGGAGACGCTGGCGGAAGTTTTGCGCCAGCGTCTGAATCTGACCGGCACTAAGATTTCTTGTGAAGTGCAGGTTTGCGGCTCGTGCACGGTCTTGGTCGATGGATTGCCGGTGAGCGCGTGCACGTTTCTCGCTTATGAGGCCCGCAATCGCAACGTGCTCACGATAGAGGGCCTCGCCGACCCCGATGGCACGCTTCATCCTATCCAGCAGGCGTTCATCGACGAGTTTGCGTTTCAATGCGGCTACTGTACGCCGGGGATGATCCTGGCGACGAAAGCCTTTCTGGAAGAAAATCCGGCGCCGACGGAGGCCGAGATCAAAGAGTACATGGACGGCAACATCTGCCGCTGCACGGGTTACGTGGCGATCATCAAAGCGATTCAGCGCGCCGCGAAAACCGTGCAGCAGGAAGTAAGAGTTCCCCCTTTAGCAAAGGGGGAGTAAGGGGGATTTGACGAGGCGCATGAGCGAGGCCGGCAGCAGCGAGTTCCGCGTCGTTAACCATTCGGTGCCGCGCCGCGACGGGATTGCCAAGGTCACGGGACGCGCGCTCTATGCCAGCGACTTGACCGTCCCGCGTATGGCCTTTGCGAAGGTCCTGCGCAGCCCCCACGGGCATGCGCGAATTGTTTCGGTGGAGACCGCGGCAGCGCTTGGCTATCCGGGCGTAATCGCGGTGCTCACGGGTGACAACGTCGCCGGCGTCAATCCCTATTACGGCCATGCCGTGAAAGATCACCCGTTGATTGCGATTGAGCGCGTGCGGTACGTCGGCGAGCCCGTGGCGGCGGTGATTGCCGAAGACGAGCGGACGGCCTCCGAGGCGGCGCAACTTATCGACGTCAAATACGATGAATTAAGAGCGGTCTTCATGCCTGAAGACGCGCTCGCCCAGGGCGCGCCGCTGCTGCACGAGCGGCAATTTCAGGCCGGCGCGTTGCGCGGCTTCGAGGGAGAGGTGACCGCGGGGAAGGGAAGCAATCTGTGTCAGGAAGCGCACGTTCAATGGGGCGACGTGGAAACCGCATTCGCACGCGCAGCGGCGGTGGTCGAAGGCGAGTACTACTTTCCCATGGCGTATGCTTACGCGATGGAACCCTACGTCGCGATTGCCGAAGCCGGCGAAAATGGCGTCACGATATACTCCTCTGCGCAGCACCCGTTCATGGTGCGCAACGATCTCACCACAGTATTGAACCTCCCCTTGAGCCAGGTACGGCTCGTCGTCCCGTTCGTTGGCGGCGGTTACGGGAGCAAGTCCTACACGAAGATCGAGCCTCTCGTTGTGGCTTGCGCTCTCAAGGCGAATCGGCCCGTCAAGCTGCAACTCAGCGTGGAAGAAGCCATCCTTACCACGCGCAGCGACGACGCGCTGAGCTGGATGCGCACGGCAGTGGACGAGAAGGGTAAAATCATAGCGCGCCAGGCGAAGATTCATCTCAACACCGGCGCGTACGCCGAGAACAGCCCGCTGGTGGCCGAAAAGGCCGCCAATCGCGCGGTGGGACCCTATCGCATTCCCAACGTGCAGATCGACTGTTTCGCTGTCTACACCAACACCGTGCCGGCGAGCTCGTTTCGCGGCTTCGGCTGCGCGCAGGTCACGACCGCAGGGGAAGCACAAATTGATGAGCTCGCATTGAAGATCGGTCAGGACCCGCTTCAATTTCGCCTCACAAACGCGGCGCAAAAGGGAGAATCCTTCTTTTTTAAGATGCGGCCGTTTGACGGGAATCTAAGAGAGGATTTGACTCTTGCCGCGGAGGCTCTCGACTGGAGCAACCCGCTTCGTCCAGGTCACGGTCGGAGCATTGGCTGCTCCGGAAGCGACGCGGGCGCGTATCCGCTGACCTCGGCGGCAGTGCGCGTGCACGCGGACGGTTCGGCGTCGGTGATGACCGGGAGCACGGAGCTGGGACAGGGAAGTCACACGATCCTGGCGCAGATTGCCGCGGAAGAATTGGGAGTTTCTTTCGAGAAGGTGCGCCTGGTCGGCTCCGACACTGCGATCACGCCTTACGATCGCTCCACCGGCGCGAGCCGCACGACGACTCTGATGGGGCGGGCGGTGCTGGAAGCCAGCCGGGAGGCGATTGCGCAGATGCGCGCCATGGCGGCGCAATTGCTTGCCGTTAAAGAGGAAGAAGTCAAACCCGTCACGGGCGGAGTGCTGTGCGGCGAAGCGCGCTTATCATGGCCGGAAATCCTGAGCCGCTATTTTGGTCTTCCGGACGGCGACGTGCTCGGTCGCGCTTACTTGCGCAAAACGGGCGATCTCGCCGAGCTGCCGGTCTTTTGGGAAGTAGCGTGCACGGGGGTTGAGATTGCCGTCGATGAAGAAACCGGCATGATCCGGATGGAGAAATTGGCGACGGTCGGCGATGTGGGTCTGGCGATCAACCCTGCGCTTGCGGAAGGGCAAGACATTGGAGCCGCCGTCATGGGGATGGGAATCGGTCTTTTTGAAGAACTCGTCTATGACGGTCCTCAGCTCATGAATGGCAACCTCCTTGGCTATCGAGTGCCGCATTTCTCGGATATTCCGAGCGAGGTCAAGCTCCAATTGGTGCAGCGCCGCGACGGCGTAGGTCCTTACGGCGCGAAAGGAGGCGGTGAGGCTTCCCTGAATTCCATGCCCGCCAACGTGGCGAACGCGCTTTTCTCCGCTACTGGCGTGCGCGTGCGGCGGGCGCCGCTGACGCCGGAGAAGGTTTGGCGCGCACTTCAACAAAGAAAACAGGACTGAATCTAATGACTGGAACAAGAATGCTATGAATCATTTAGTGACCCCTTTTCGTGATTCCCGCAGGAAACCAGATTCGCCTTGGATTCCGGCTCTCGCGTGCCGCTGCCCGCTCGGCCGCACAGAGAGAAGAATTATGCGACGAATATGGGAACACCCCAGTAAAATCCAAAACCAAAATCGAAAATCCATATGATGCCACTCAGACGTTTTCAAATTCATCAACCGAAAAATCTAGCCGAAGCCTGCGACATGCTCGCTCACTACGGCGAGAAGGGGCGGCTCTACGCTGGGGGGACGGAGCTTCTTCTCGCGATGAAGCATAGCCTCCTTCGTTATGACCACTTAGTAGATATCAAGGTCGTTGAGGGCCTGGATAAGGTCGAATTGACCGACTCCAAACTGATTATAGGCGCGACGGCGACGCATCGAGCGATTGAGAAGTCGCCTCTCGTTCGCGAGCGACTTCCGGTTTTGGCCGGGATGGAGGCGCGCGTGGCCAACGTGCGCGTTCGGGCGACGGGAACTCTCGGCGGTAATCTCTGCTTCGCCGAGCCCCACTCGGATCCTGCCGCCCTCCTGCTTGTCCTCGGCGCGCGGGCGCAAATTCAGGGTAAATCGGCAAACAAAGTCGTGCCGATGAATGAGTTTATCGTCGGGCCTTACGAAACGTGCCTGGCTGCCGACGAGGTCTTGACCGCAGTGGAGATTCCGATTCCGTCACCGTCGGCGCGTGCAGCTTATCTCAAGTTTCAGGTCCACGAACGCCCGACGCTTGGATTAGCGCTGGCCCTGGATACGCAAGGCAACGGGGAGACCATCAAATCCGCGCGCGCAGTTGTAGGAAGTGTCTGCTTAACCCCGTGCTGGTCCGACAAAGCCGATGGCCTTCTTGCAGGTCCCAGAAATCAAGTCGAGCGACAGCTCCGTGACGCCGCGGAAATCCTCGCTGACGAGGCCGATCTGGTCGACGACCTCGAAGGCGGCGCCGACTACAAGCGACATCTGATCGGTGTCTTTCTCAAGCGCGCCTTCAATAAAGCTCTGAATCAATAGAGCTTTCATGCTTGGGTCCATCCCGGCGGGGCGTTTGACCGCTTGGCGGGCTGCTCTGCATCGCGGCGAGCGCGACATTTTGGCTGGCGGACGCCGGTGAAGAAGGCGCTGCCGGCGGCCGTGTAAGCGCCCGTTGTGAGCTCATGATCGGGCGGCGCCGGCCCGCCGTCATATCGTGGCGCAGGAGTCGTGCGACCGCCGGTCGCCGCCGCGGCATCACGGGCGAGCCGGCCCGGCGCAAAGCAGGCGCAGCGATGTCCTAGCTGCTGACTTTTGCTAAGCTCTATAAATCAGCGTAGAATTTGCTTCGATCGTGTTAAAAAAGAATCGAGAATGCGGCCCAAACTCTATATCGATGGTCAGGCGGGCACCACGGCGCTTCGGGTCCGCGATTGGCTCGCGGGTCGGGATGATCTCGAAATCGTCGCACTTCCGGAAGAGCGGCGAAAGGAGCCGGCGGCGCGCCGCCAAGCGCTCCGAGGCGCGAACATTGTGCTTCTTTGTCTTCCGGACGATGCCGCAAAAGAAGCCGTGGCGTGGCTTGCCGACTCTCCGACGCGAATTCTCGACGCCAGTACCGCGCACCGGGTCAGCGATGATTGGGTCTACGGGCTGCCGGAACTGGTTGCCGGGCAGCGCGAGCGGATTGCGCAGGCCCAGCGAGTAGCGAATCCCGGCTGTTATGCTTCGGCTGTGATTTTGCTCCTGCGTCCGCTCGTCGATGCCGGCCTTATTGCTCCCGATTCTGCGTTTTCGATTCATGCCCTCTCGGGTTACTCAGGCGGAGGCCGTTCACTGATCGAGCGTTGGGAAGACTCCAAGCGGGGCTTGCTCCGGGTGTCCCACGAGGCGCCTTACAGCATCACCAGGCTGCACAAGCATATTCCAGAGATCATGCGTTACAGCGGATTGAGCACCGAACCACAGTTTCGGCCCGCGGTTGGACCTTTTCGGTGCGGCATGCGGGTAGAGGTCACGATTCCGGCCAAAACCTTGCCCAAGTCGGCCACAGGAAAAGCTTTGTGGGAGGTATTGGCGGCGCGATACGAGACGGAAGCCTACGTCGAGGTGGAACCGCTGGCAGAGCCTATCGAGCCCGATGAATTCGCATTTGATCCACAGGCGTACAATGATACGAATACCATATCGCTGCGCGTGCTGGCGCATCCTTCAGGCCATGCCGTGCTCATCGCCCGGCTCGACAATCTCGGCAAAGGCGCAGCCGGCGTGGCTATTCAGTGTCTGAATTTGATGCTTGGCGTCGCGGAAGCCACGGGGTTACCCAGGTAGCAGGTGATCAGGAAGCGCGTGGTTTGAGAAAATAGAGCACCAGCGTTCGAAGTGGATTCTTTCCAGGAAAGACTCACGACCCTTAATTGAATCCCCCTTAGTTCTCCATTGCTTTTTTTACCTTATCTGCCGCTCGAACGGCTGCTTGCGCACCTCAATGCCGGCGGCTTCCTCCTGGAGGCGAAAGAGCGACGCAGTGCTCTGGTTGGACCAACCCCGGCCGATAGCCTGGATCATGATTTGCTCCACCAAAGCCGCGATGGGCATGGGCACATTGTGCTGGCGGCCGAGCTCCGTCGCCAGGCCAACGTCTTTTCGTGACAGAGCAATGTCGAAACTGGCGGGAGCCTCGTAGTTTCCTTTGAAGACCGTCTCCGAGAAGGTTTTTCGCAACTGATGGAGCTGGACCTCCAGTCCCCAGCGCATGCAGTCCCAGAGGAGCTGGGGGTCCACCCCAGCCTTGGCGCCCAACACGATCCCTTCGCCGATCGCCAGGCCGATTCCCCGACGAACCAGGTTGTGCGCCAACTTGATCACGGCTCCTGTTCCCAGGTCTCCCGTATATACAACCGTGTCGCCGAATGTATCGAACAGAGGCTTCACCTCCTCATAGACTTCCGCAGCTCCTGATCCCAACACTTCCAGGCTTCTGTTGGCAATTCCATAGTTGCCAACGATAAGCGGCGCATCCATGACGCGCGCGCCGCGCAACCGGAACTCGGCCTCAATGCGCCGTATGAGGTCCGGGCTGCTGCTGGAAAGATCAACATAGACACTGCCGTCGTGAACTCCGTGCAAAAGGCCGTTGGGCCCGAGGGCCACTTCCTCCACTTCCCGTGGACCTGGGAGGGAGGTGAATACCACGCGGCAATGCCGGGCTACCTCCGCGGCCGATCCTGCTGGCTGAGCTCCGCCGTCTACCAGCCGCTGGACCGCCTCCGGTAGGATGTCGCGGACCATCATGGGATAGCCGGCCTTCTGGATATTCCTGGCAATCACCCCGCCTATGGTGCCCAAACCAACAAAGCCTATCATTTCCATTTCAGCACCTCGTATGAATATGCACCGTCATCTCTTGGTCGTGGATTTGCCGCGATCTTTGATCCATCTCCTAATCGGTTTTTTACTTTCGACCGGTTGTCCTTCAACGAAGCGCAAGCGTCCAACAGTAGACAAGCGCAGCAAATGCCGCACTGCCACAGACCCATTGGACACGAAATCCCCGTAACGTCGGCGCGACGAAAGCCATGAGGATTCCTAATCCACCGCCAACCACGAGACCGAAGAGGTGAGCCCAAATGTCGACCTGCTGTCCTTCAGTCCCGAGCATGCCGAGAAGGGCGAGAGCTGCGGCAATGGGTACCCAGCCGCGGCGCCTGCGCGCTGGTCTCCAGTGGCGCCCGCCCGCAGCGAGGCCGCCGAGCATGCCGACAGCGCCGAAGACCGCGGTGGAGGCCCCTATCGAGACGTGGGGCGGACCGTGCACAAGGGCGTTCGCAAGATTTCCGCCGGCGCCGGCCACCAGGACGAGAGCGGCACCAAGCCCGGCACCCAGCATGTAAGATAGAGCACCGAGAAAAACAGCGGCGGCGACGGCGTTACTCACTGCGTGGACAAAATCGGCATGCAGGGTGAGAGCGGTTACTGTACGCCAGAGCTCGCCGCGAAGTATCCGGTCAGCATCCGCGCTGCCGCGTTCGAACCAAGGCACCGTCGGGCTCCCTATGGTGGTAAAGCAAAAGAATGCGAGAAGCATTCCCGCAACGGCGATCCCCACGAACAGGCTTGCAGACCCTGCAGGATCATTTGCCTCCTGCAATTTCGGCGGATTCTCACTCTCGTATGCCCAGAGGCCGGCACGCGCTCTCTCCACCTCTTCTTGCGGCACGAGGAGAACGACGCCATCCCGGCTCCGGCCCACCCTCGGTGACAGGCCTTGGGCAAGGAGAACAAGCTCCCACTCCTCGG
The DNA here is from genome assembly GCA_050735755.1 of Binatia bacterium. GTDB lineage: Bacteria > Desulfobacterota > Binatia > UBA9968 > UBA9968 > DATMAM01. The sequence goes on along the minus strand of JBOHVR010000625.1, from coordinate 568 downwards.
CCAGCTTGTGGTCGTGTGTGACCCGGAGGACAACTTCTGAACCTTTGTTCACGGTACAGCACCCGATAACTTCCCGGAATGAAGCAGCGCGGCAGATAATTTCTACCTGTGGGCTGACCAGCGGTGTTTGCTTGACGGTCGGAATTGGCGCCCGAGACGCAAAGCAGTGTTCTTCGAGGCGCGACTTACCTGGCGGCGAGACTCGCCTCTTGCAGCGGAAGATCGGCGGCGATTCCGCCTCCATTCCTTAGCACGAGGTGCTGCTCGGGAACCGGGAATCCTGCGGCGCCAAAGGATTCGCGGATGATCCGGTTGGTGTCGAAGTAAACCTGCCAATAATGGTCGGTATAACAGTAGGGCCGGACGGCCAGCACCGGCCCTGCAAGGTTGAACTCCAGGATCTCTACATCCGGTGCGGGGTCGGCCTTGACGTTTGGAACCTTCGCCAACCTCTCTTTCAAGAGACGAATGGCGGCATTGTGATCGACGCTATGATTGAGTTGCGCTTTCAGATCGACGCGCCGGTACGGGTTCGCCGAGAAGTTCTGGATCACGTCGCTGAAGATCT